>NZ_JBSGXP010000014.1:0-83870 GCF_053610105.1 Kitasatospora sp. NPDC054939
CCGCCCCGCGCCCGCCGCGGGGCCCCGGCCCCCCCCGCGGCCGGCGCCCGTCGGCATACCCTGTCGGCTTCAGGACAGACGGAACTCCTGGGCCTTGTTGCCGGGGGTGCACTTGGTCATGGTGACCGGGTTCCCGGCGCCGTTGTCGGTCAGGCAGCTCTGGCTCTGGTAGTCCCGCAGGGTGTGCGTGCCGCCGCCGGTGCCGACCACCGCCCAGTTGTTCAGGAAGCTGAAGCCCGGATTGAGCGTCACCGCGCCGTCGGTGGCGCTCTGGACCAGGGCCGGGGCATCGAGGTTGCACGGGTGGATGTAGTACCAGTTGCCGGGGTTGACCTCGCGGATCCAGCCGTAGGCGGTCGCCCCGCCCATGACGGCCTTGTTGCCGGCGGAGAGGTTGTTCTGCGCCAGGCCCAGCCGCAGGCCCGAGCCCACGTTGGTGATGTAGCCCCAGCCGTTGCCGCCGCAGCCCTGCGGGACGCTCGGCTCGGCGGTCTTCGGCGGGGTGGTGGGGGCGGGCTGGCTGCCCCCGCCGCCGTTGTTTCCTCCGTTGTTGCCGCCGGCGGGCGGCGGGGCGGGCTGGTTCGGCGCCGGGTTGCTGCCGCCCCCGCTGCTGCTCGCGCCGCCGGTCGCGCTGCCGCCCGCGGCGCCGCCGCTCGCGCTGCCGGTGCCGTGCCCGGTGTTCTGCCCGCCGACCACGCCGCCGCCGGTGCCGGGCGGCAGCGGCTGGCCGGGCTGGACGCCCGAGGCGGGCTGCTCGCCGGCCGGGGTGGTCGGGGCGCCGCTGTCGGTGGGCGTCGGGGTGGCGGGTGCGGTCGCGGTCCCGGTGGCGGACGGCGTGCCGGTCGCGGGCGGGGTCGTCCCGTCCGCCGGGGTGGAGGCCGCGACGGTCTGCTGCGGTGCGGGCGCGGCGCCCGCCCGCTGGTCCGGGGCCCGTTCGATGAGTAGGGCGGTGCCCGCCCCGGTCGTGATGATCACCGGGATGATGACGGGCACCAGCAGGCGGCGCGCGGTGCGGCGCCGGGGCTTCTCGCCGTCGGGCCGGTTGCGGACCACCGGGGCGTCCGCGGTGTCGGCCTTGGCGACCTCCTGGGCCTCCTTGGCCCGGGCCAGCAGGGCGGCGGTGGCGGTCGTCATCCGGCCCTCGATCGCGGCCCGGGCGGCGGCGGCCATCACCCCGGCGTCGGCGTAGCGGTCCTCGGGCTTCTTGGCCAGCGCGGTGGAGACGAAGGCGCGGACGGCCGGGCTCAGCACCTCGGGCAGCTCGGGGACCGGTTCGCGGATGTGCTTGAGCGCCACTTCGAGCACCGTCTCGCCGGAGAACGGCGGCTGCCCGGTGAGGAGTTCGTAGCAGACGACGCCGATCGAGTAGAGGTCGGAGGCCGGGGTGGTGGACTTCCCCTCGGCCTGTTCGGGCGCCATGTAGAGCGCGGTGCCGAGCACCGTGTGGGAGGCGGTGATCTTGGTGGCGGCCATCGCCCGGGCGATGCCGAAGTCGGTCACCTTGACCCGGTCGTCGGCTCTGACCATCAGGTTGGACGGCTTGAGGTCGCGGTGCACGATGTCCTGGTTGTGCGCGGTGTTCAGCGCGTCCAGGGCCTGGGCCAGCAGCGCGAGCGCCCGCTCGGGCGCCATCGGGCCGCTCTCGGCGAGGACGTCGTTGAGCGGCCGGCCGTCGATCAACTCCATGACGATGTAGGCGATGCGGTCGTCGGCGCCCTCCTCGCCGCTCTCGCCGTAGTCGTGGACGTCCACGATCCCCGGGTGGTTGAGGGCGGCCATCAGCTGCCCCTCGCGCCGGAAGCGCTCGGCGAAGGTGCCGTCCTCGTACAGTTCGGAGTGCAGCAGCTTGACCGCGACCTGCCGCGCCAGCACCTGGTCGTCGGCGCGCCAGACGGAGCCCATGCCCCCGCCACCGATCCGCTCGGTCAGCTCGTAGCGACCGCCGAGCACGGTCCCCCGCCCCGTCATCCGCGCCCCCATGTCATGTTCCGGTCCGGTCGGACCGGGATTCGAACAGTCTGCCAGAGCGGCCCGCGCCCCTCACCGGGACCCGGACACCTCCTGACGATCCCTCACCCCGCCCGCCGACCACTCCCGGCCTTCTGGGACGAGCGGGTCGCCCGGCACACCGTCGAACTCGCGGACGACCCCGACCGGCGGGCCCTCCTCGCCGACACCGTCGACGTGGTCACCTCCGGCCTGATGAGCCTCTCCTTCGAGGACCCCGCCTGGGACGAGCAGCGCCCCCGCACCCTGCTCACCGCCCTGCTGCGCCCCGCCCTGGGCTGACCCGGAACGAGCCCCGGGCAGCAGACAGCGGGCCCGGGCGGTGGGTCCGGAGGGTGGGCCCGGACGGTGGGGCCCCTGGACGGCGGCCCCGCCCCGGCTGGCATGCTGGTCGCGTGGACAAGCCGGAGATCTGGATCGACTTCGCTCCCGACCTGCGCCCCTTCGTCGGCGTCCGCCGGCGCACCGGGTGGTCGGCCGTACGGACGGACGGCAGCTCGACGCTCGGGCACGTCGTCGAATCGCTCGGCGTGCCGCTCACCGAGGTCGGCGCGCTGCGCACGGAGGGCGGCGACGGCACCGGCGCCGGCACCGGCGTCCCCGCCTCGCACGTCCCGGTGGACGGCGAGCGGATCTCGGTGCACGGCGTGGTCCGGCCGCAGCAACTCCCGGGGCCCGCACGCTTCCTGCTCGACGTCCACCTCGGGACGCTGGCCCGCCGGCTGCGGCTGCTCGGCGTCGACGCCGCGTACGAGAGCACCGACATCGGCGACCCCGCGCTGGCGGCGCGCTCGGCCGCCGAGCGGCGGGTGCTGCTCTCCCGCGACCGCGGGCTGCTCCACCGCCGCGAACTGTGGGCCGGCGCCTACGTGTACAGCCACCGCCCCGCCGAGCAACTGCGGGACGTGCTCTCCCGGTTCGCGCCCCCGCTCGCCCCGTGGACCAGGTGCACCGCCTGCAACGGGACGCTGCACGACGCCGCCAAGACCGAGGTCCGCGAACGGCTGGAGGACGGCACCGAGCGCTCGTACGACGTCTTCGCCCAGTGCGCCGACTGCTCGCAGGTGTACTGGCGCGGCGCGCACCACGCCCAGCTGAGCGCCATCGTGGCGGAGGCCGTCGCGGAGTTCGGGCGCTGACGGCAACGGCCGGCGATGAACGCCGGGGCAGCCCGTCCGGGACCGCGCCGGCGTTCACCGCCCGGCGGCCCTCCCCCGCCCGGCGGCCAGCAGCGCCGGCACGGTGGCGAGCTTCACCCGCGGGCGCCCGGCGGCCTCGCCGAGGGCCCGCTCGGTGCGGTCGATCGCCCGCAGGCCCCGCAGGCCCACCGCGTCCGGGCGGCGCCGGCGCACCAGCCGGGAAAACTCCGCGCGGGTGCCCGTCGGGGCGGTCAGGAGGCCGGCCGCGGCGTCGTCCAGCAGCGCGTCGACCGTCTCCGCCGCACAGGCCCGGTTGGCCCCGATCCCGCCGGACGGCCCGCGTTTGGCCCAGCCCACCAGGTAGCTGCCCGGCAGCGGCCGCCCGGTCGCCGGGTCGAGCACCCGGCCGCCCCGGTGCGGGACGGCCCCGGCGGCCTCGTCGAACGGCAGCCCGGCCACCGGCACGCCCCGGTAGCCGATGCAGCGGACCACCAGGCCGGCCCGCAGCACCTCGCCGCCGTCGGTCCGGACGCCCGCCACCCGGTCCTCGCCGAGCAGTTCGGCGGGCGCGCAGTGGAAGCGCAGCACCAGCCGGCGGCGGCCGGGCCCCGGCGGCCGCCCCCCGTCGTGGGGCTCCAGCGGGAGCCCGGCCAGCAGGGCGGCCTTGGAGCCCGGGGCCGCGCCGGCGATCGCCTCGCGCACCCCGGGTCCGTCCGCGACCACGAGGTCGACACCGGGCAGCTCGCGCAGGGCCAGGAACTCGGGGCGCGTCCAGGCGGCGTCCGCCGGTCCGCGGCGGGCGAGCAGCACCACCTCGCGGACCCGGCTGCCGCGCAGGGCCGCCAGCGCGTGGTCGGCGATGTCGGTGGCGGCCAGGTGCTCCGGGTCGTGCAGCAGGATCCGGGCCGCGTCGACGGCGACGTTGCCGCTGCCGACGACCACGGCCCGCTCGGCCGCGAGGTCGACGGCGTCGGCGGGCACCGTGGGGTCGGCGTTGTACCAGCCGACGAAGGCGGTCGCCGGGAGGCTGCCGGGCAGGTCCTCACCGGGCAGGCCGAGCCGGCGGTCGGCGGCGGCGCCGACCGCGTAGACGACCGCGTGGTGGTGGGCGGCGAGTTCGGCGTGGTCGAGGTCGCGGCCGACCTCGACGTTGAGGTGGACCCGCAGTCCGGGGTGGTGGAGCACCCCGGCGAAGCTCTCGGCGATCCGCTTGGTCGACTGGTGGTCGGGGGCGACGCCGTGGCGCAGCAGGCCGCCGGTGACCGGCAGGCGGTCGATCAGGGTGAGTTCGGCGCCGGTGGCGCGCAGCAGGGCCTGCGCGGTGTAGCCGGCCGAGGGGCCGGTGCCGACGACGGCCACCCGCAGCGCCCCGAAGCCGTGCGGCAGGCTGCGCGGGAAGGCGGGGGCGCCCCAGGCGTGGTCGCTCGGGTGGTCCAGGAACCAGTCGCGGTTGAGCGCGCCGAAGACGGCGTCGGGGCCGCTGAGCCGGTCGACCGGGACGACGGCGTCGACCGGGCAGGCGTCCGCGCACGCCCCGCAGTCGATGCAGGCGGCGGGGTCGATGTACAGCATGTCGGTGCTGCCGAAGCCCGGTTCGCCGGGGGTGGGGTGGATGCAGTTGACCGGGCAGACGGAGACGCAGGAGGCGTCGTTGCAGCAGGTGCGGGTGATCGCGTAGGCCATAGCCGGGGTGGGTCCTCGGGGTGTGGGGGTGCCGGGCGGGTCAGAGCATGTCGACGCGGCGGTAGAGGGCCGCGGCGGAGCGGGTGAGCAGGCCCGTCTCGGCGAGGAAGGCCATCAGGTGCGCGGAGCTGGTGCGCATCATGGCCTTGCGGTGCTCGTTGCCTCGGACCTCGGCGACGGCCCGGACGGGGTCGAGGCCGGCCGCGGCGTAGACCCGGCGGTTGACCATGCTGCTGACGATGACGTAGGCGCCGGCGGCGATGCCGGTGGCGGCGGCCCGGCGGCGGGCGGGGCCGGCCCCGCGCAGCCGTTCGCGGATCTCCTGGCGGGCGAACTTCATGTGCCGGGACTCCTCGACGACGTGGATCCGCGAGGTGGCGCGGACGATGTCGAGGACGTTCTCGCCGCGCATCCAGTCGCGCTGCATGACGTCGAGCACCTCCTCCGCCACCAGGATCCCGCCGTAGGCGAGTTCGCCCCGGGCGAGGGCCTTGAAGGCCCGGCCGGCCTCGGCGAGGACGCGGGCCGGCCGGTAGGCGGGGGCGCCCATCTTCTCGCAGGCCCGGGCGAACATGAGGGAGTGCCGGCACTCGTCGGCGATCTCGGTGAGCGCGAACCGGAACTCGGAGCTGCCGGGGTCCTTCAGGTACTGGTCGCGCAGCACCATCTGCTGGAGGATCATCTCGAACCAGATCCCGGTGTGCATGATCGAGCAGACCTCGTGCCGGGTGAGCGCGATGCGCTGCTGCTCCGTCATCTCGTCCCACAGCGGCGTCCCGTAGAGGGTGCTCCACTCGGGGTTGAGCCCGTAGCCGTCCTCCGGGAGCGGCGCCTCCCAGTCGATCTCGGTCGCCGGGTCGTAGGACAGCCGTGCCGCCGACGCCAGCAGCCGCGCCGAGACGTCGTCGTCCTCCGCCGTGTGTCCGTGGGTCCGTGCCGCCGTGCCGATCCGAGCCATGCCCGCCTCCCGCCGTGCGCCGGCCCTGCCCTCCGGGCCGCTTATTAGACGGAGAGTACAATAAGCTCCGCTCCCCGAGAACCCCCCGCGCACGCGCTCCCCGCACGGGGCCCGTGAACGGCGGCGGTCCCCGCCGCGGGGTGCGACGGGGACCGCTTCGAGGACGCCCGGGCTCAGCCGCGGGCCGGGCTGCGCGGGGCCAGCAGCGGACCGGAGAGCAGCGGCGCGGTCAGCCGGCCGGCCGGGGCGGCCGACTTCGCAGCCGCCTCCGGAGCCGGGTCGGGGCGGCAGGACAGACCGCGGGCCGGACGCGCACCGGTGGCGAGGAAGCGGTGCGTCTCCCGGGTGGCGCAGGACGGCGTGAACGGGTCGTACGCCCCGTGGTTGCCGCTGTCCACGGTGACCAGCTGCGCCCGCTGCCCGAGGGCGCCGCGCATGGCCAGCGCGCCGGAGTACGGGGTCGCCGGGTCGCGGAGGGTCTGCACCAGCAGGATGTTGGCGGGCCCCCGGTCGGTGATCCGGACGGGCGGCTCGACCGGCTCCGGCCAGAAGGCGCACGGCCACAGGTTGGCGCCCATGCCGGCCATCAGCGGGTACGCCGCCCGGTGGGCCGCCACCTTCCGCTGGTAGTAGCCGGTGTCGGACGGCCAGCGGCTGTCCGAGCAGGTGACCGCGAGCAGCGCCGCGACGTCGTTGTCCTGCGGGATGCCGTCGGTGACCGGGATGGTGCCCCAGACCGGCAGCTCCCCGCCGCGCTCCAGCCAGCGCCACCAGGAGGCGATCTGCGGGAAGTAGAGCGTGTGGTACGCGTACAGGCGGAAGATCGCGCGGAACAGGTTGCCGTTCACCCGTCCGGCGTCGGGGTGGGTGGCCGGGGTCCGGTCGAGGCGGGCGGCGAGGTCCAGGAAGTTCTGGCGCACCTGCGCGGGGGTGGCGCCGAGGCCGAGGTCCGCGTTGCGCTCGACGGCCCACTCCGCGAAGTCGGGGAAGCGCAGTTCCGTGCCCGGGTCCCAGAGCGCCTTCGCCTTGGGCCAGACGCTGCCGGTCGGGTCGACGTTGGCGTCCAGCACGATCCGGTCGGTGCGCCGGGGGTAGAGCGTCGCGTACACCGCGCCGAGGTAGCTGCCGTAGGAGCCGGCCAGGTAGGACAGCCGCTGCTCCCCGAGCGCGGCCCGGACGAGGTCCAGGTCGCGGGCGGTGTTGGCGGTGGTGATGTACGGCAGCAGGTCGCCGGAGTGCTCGATGCAGTCGCGGGCCAGCTCGCGGGCGAACGCCACGTTGGCGGTGATCGAACCGTCCGGCGCGGGGAACGGCATGAACTCCTCGTTGGGCACCTCGGCCGGGGTGCGCCCGCAGGTGACCGGCGTGCTGCGGCCGACCCCGCGCGGGTCGAAGCTCACCAGGTCGTAGCGGTCGAGCACCTCCTGCGGGTAGGCGGCGGCGTACAGGGCCGGCAGGTGCAGGCTGGGGACGCCGGGGCCGCCGCCGTTGTGCACCAGGACGCCGCGGCGCAGGCCGGGCTTGGCCGTCGACAGCTTGCTGACGGCGATCTCGATCGTCCGGCCGGACGGGCGGCGGTGGTCGAGCGGCACCCGCAGGGTGGTGCAGCGCAGGTTCGGGTCGGTCGGGTCGGGCAGCGGGTTGGGCGGGCAGTCGGTCCAGACGAGGCGGGGCGGCTTCGGCGACGCCTGGGCCGGGGCGGCGACGGCCGGCGCGCCCGCGGCGGCCAGCACGAGGGCCGCGCCGCCGCAGAGTACTGTGCGTACGGTTCTCCACATGGTCTGGACCATAGGGAGTGCAGCCCCTATTGGCATAGACCTTTCGAATGATCAAAAACGCTTCGTGGGCGGGCAGTTGGTGCACGCGCCGCCACGCCGCGACCAGGCGCGCCGACCCCCTGCCGGCCACCGCCCTACCCGCTCCCCGGCACCCCGGCGCAGGCCGGGGTACGTACGCGAGTTCGGGAGACAAGGGCACACGTCGATATGCTGCGGGACCGTCAGGTGCCCCGTCCGGCGCACCTGACGACCTGTGCACACCGACACGAGGGGCGGACACCGCCATGATGGGACCAGCGCACTCGCTCTCCGGCGCGGCCGCCTGGCTGGGCGTCGGCGCCGCAGCCGCCGCCTGGGACCGGCCGATGCCCTGGCCGGTGCTCCTCGCCGGCGCGCTGATCTGCGCGGGCGCCGCCCTCGCCCCCGACCTCGACCACAAGGCCGCGACCATATCCCGCGCCTTCGGGCCGATCTCCCGGGTGCTCTGCGAGATCATCGACAAGCTCTCGTACTCCGTCTACCAGGCCACCCGCGGCAAGAAGGACCCGCGCCGCTCCGGCGGCCACCGCACCCTCACCCACACCTGGCCATGGGCCCTGCTGTGCGGCGCGGGGGCAGCGGCGATCTGCGTCTACGGCGGCCGGTGGGGCGTCCTCGGGGTGCTGTTCGTCCACATGGTGCTGGCCATCGAGGGCCTCCTGTGGCGGCACGCCCGGGTCTCCAGCGACGTCCTGGTCTGGCTGCTCGGGGCGTGCAGCGCCTGGATGCTGGCCGAGATCCTGGAGCGGCCCGGCAACGGCGCCGGCTGGCTGTTCACCGAGCCCGGCCAGGAGTACCTGTGGGTGGGCCTGCCGATCGTGCTCGGCGCCCTCGTGCACTGCATCGGCGACGCGCTGACGGTCTCCGGCTGCCCGGTGCTGTGGCCGATCCCGATCGGCCGGCGCCGGTGGTACCCGGTCGGCCCGCCGAAGAGCTTGCGCTTCCGGGCCGGCAGCCGGGTCGAGATCAAGATCCTGATGCCGGTGTTCATGGCGCTCGGCGGCGTCGGGGCGGCGGGGGCGCTCGGCTTCCTCGGCTGAGGACGGCTTCCCCGGCTGACAGGCGACGGCTCACGGCGGCCACGGGCGCCGGGGGTCAGAGCGCCGGGGGTCAGAGCCCCGGGAACGGCTGCTCCGTCCAGATCGTCTTGCCCCGCGCCGTGTAGCGGCTCCCCCAGCGGGCCGCCAGCTGCGCCACCAGGTACAGGCCGCGCCCGCCCTCGTCGGTCAGCCGGGCCCGCCGCATCCGCGGCTGGGTACTGCTGCCGTCGGACACCTCGCAGATCAGCGTCGCCGCCCGGATCATCCGCATCGTCACCGGCCCCCCGGCGTACCGGATCGCGTTGGTCACCAGCTCGCTGAGGATCAGCTCGGTGGTGAACGCCAGCTCGGCCAGCCCCCAGGCGGTGAGCTGCGCGGTGGCGTCCGCCCGCACCCGGGCCACCACCCGCGGGTCCGGGTCGATGGTCCAGGACGCCAGGTCGTCCGGCGACACCGCCCTCGTCCGGGCCAGCAGCAGGGTGACGTCGTCCCGCAGCCGGGTCGGCGGCAGGCCCGCCGTGATCCGCCGGCCCGCCTCGCGCAGCGGCTGGGCCGGATCGCCCACGTGCACCAGGCGGCGCAGCAGCTCCGCCATGCCCTCGTCGATGTCGCCCTCGCCCCGCTCGATCAGGCCGTCGGTGTACAGCGCGAGCACCGACCCGGGCTCCAGCACCGTCTCGACCGCCTCGAAGGGGTGCCCGCCGACCCCCAGCGGCGGGCCCGGCACCACCGGCAGGTAGGCGCTGGTGCCGTCCGGCCGGGTGACCGCGGGCGGCGGGTGCCCGGCGCTCGCCGCGACGCAGGTCCGGGCGACCGGGTCGTACACCACGTACAGGCAGGTGCCGCCGAAGGCCCCCGCACCGGGGTGCCCGTTCGGCACCCCCGGGCCGCCCCCGTCGGTGAACTCGGCCTCCGCCAGCAACTGGGCCACCAGGTCGTCCAGGTGCGCCAGCAGCTCGTCCGGCTCCAGATCGAGATCGGCCAGGGTCCGGACGGCGGTGCGCATCCGGCCCATGCTGGCCGAGGCGTGCAGACCGTGGCCGGCCACGTCGCCCACCACCAGCGCCACCCGGGTGGAGGACAGCGGCACCACGTCGAACCAGTCACCGCCCACCCCGCCCCGGTCGGCCGGCAGGTAGACGCTGGCCGTGCCGACCGCCGTGATGCTGCGCTCCGCGGGCGGCAGCAGGCTGCGCTGCAGGGCCACCGCCACCCGGTGCTCGCGGGTGTAGCGGTAGGCGTTGTCCAGGGCCAGCGCGGCCCGGTCGGCGATCTCGGCGAGCAGCGCCCGGTCCTGCGCGTCGAACTCGTCCCGGCCCGCCTCCCGGCGCACGGTGATCCGCCCCAGCGGCAGGCCGCGCGAGCGCAGCGGCACGGTCATCACCCAGCTGTCGCCCGGAATGCCCTCGGCCGCCACCGCGCCCACCACGGCCGTCCGGTGCAACGGGGCCGGCCAGTCGCCGTCGGCGGGCGGTTCGTCGCCCGCCAGCACGGTGGCCGCCACGTCGACCGCCGCGCTGTCCGCGAAGTGCTGCGCCAGTGCCCGGGCCAGCTCCTGGGCGACGCTCTTCGCCGCGAGGGTGCCGCCCATCGCCGCGGTCACCCGGTGCAGCAGCGCCAGCCGCTCCTGGGCCCGGTGCTGCTCGGTGACGTCGGTGAACAGCGCCGTCACCCCGATCACCGCCCCGCCGTCGCCCAGCAGCCGGAACGCCGAGATCGCCAGCACCCGGCCGCCGCGCGGGTTGACCTGGGTGCGGACCAGCTCCTCGGCGAACACCAGCGGCTGCCCGGTGTCCAGCACCACCCGCAGCCGGGCCTCCACCGCCGCCGCGTCCTGCGCCATCAGGAAGTCGCCGAGCCGGGCCCCCTTCAGCTCCCCCGGCAGACCGGTGTACGGCAGCAGGTGGGTGTTGGTGCGCGACAGCCGCAGGTTCTCGTCGAAGACCGCCAGCCCGACCCGGTTCTGCAGGAACAGCTCCCGGGTGAACGCCTCGTCCTGCCGCTGCCGGGCCGCGGTGGCGGACGGCACCGCCAGCAGCAGCCGCCGGGGCGACTGCGGATCGTGGGCGTCGGCGCCGCGCAGGGTCAGCACCCGGACGTCCAGCGGGGTCTCCCGGCCGTCGGCGCCGCGCACCGTGACGCCGCCGGAGGCCGCCACCGACTCCGCGCCCGGCAGCAGCTCGTGCGCCGCCCGGCCGCACAGCGCACCGGCGGGCACCCCGAGCAGTTCCTCGGCGGCGGGCGTGCAGCCCACCACCCGCCCGCCGCCGTCGACCAGCAGGCCGGCCACGCCGTCGGGGAACGGCAAGCGGCGGTCGTCCATGCTCCACCTCCCCGGGTCGCACCGATCTCTTCATCGTCCACCCGGACCACCGCGCCCCGCACGCGGGTGACGCCCGGCCGGGGAGCAGTCAGCGGTCGGGGACCGGTCGGCGGTCGGGGCGGGGGCGCGCGGTACGGGAGGCGGGCCGGGCCGGGCGGCTCGGGCGGGGTCCGTCCGGGTGCCGGTACGGGGCCCGGGCGGGAGTGTCGGGGGGCAGCGGCAGAATCGCCGCATGACGATCACCGCACGCGCGCTCAACCGCGCCACGCTCGCCCGGCAACTGCTGCTCGCCCGCGAGCCGCTCGACGCCGCCGACGGACTGCGCCGGGTGGTCGCCCTCCAGTCCCAGGAACCCGCCTCGGCGTACCTGGCACTGTGGAACCGGCTCGCCGGCTTCGACCCCGCCGACCTCGACGCCGCGCTCACCGGCTTCCGGGCGGTCCGGTCCACCCTGATGCGGATCACCCTGCACACCGTGCACGCCGAGGACTACCGGACCTTCCGCGAGGCCGTCGAACCCACCCTGCGCGGCTCCCGGCTCGGCGACGCCCGCTTCACCGCCTCCGGCCTCACCTCCGCCGACGCCGACGCCCTGCTGCCCGACCTGCTCGGGTACGCCGACCGGCCGCGCACCACCGCCGAACTGCAGGCCCTGCTGGAGCAGCGGACCGGTACCGCGCTGCCGCCGACCGCAGTGCGGCTGCTGCGCCAGTACGCCCCGCTCTGGCACGCGCCCGGCGGGACGCCCTGGCGCTACGACAGCCGGCGGCAGTCCTACCTGGCGGCGGCCGACCGGCCGGTCCTCGCCGACCCGGACGCCGCCGCGGCCGGGCTGCAGGTGCTCGTCCTGCGCCACCTGGCGGGCTTCGGGCCGGCCTCGGTCGCGGACATCGCCCGGTTCGGGCTGTTCCAGCGCGGCCGGGTCCGCGCCGCCCTGCAGGCCCTCGGCGACCGGCTCGAACAGCTCACCGGCCCGGACGGCACCGTGCTGTACGACCTGCCGGACGCCCCCCGGCCGGACGGCGACACCCCGGCCCCGCCCCGGCTGATGGCGATGTGGGACAGCGCCCTGCTCGCCCACGACGACCGCAGCCGGCTCGTCCCGCCGGAGTACCGCAAGCACGTCATCCGGATCAACGGCGACGTCCTGCCGTCCCTGCTGGTGGACGGCCGGGTGGCCGGCGTCTGGCGCCCGGTCGGCGGTGCGATCGAGGCCGGGGCCTTCCACCCGCTGCCGGAGGCCGACTGGCGGGCCCTCGGCGAGGAGGCCGCCGCGCTCACCGCCCTGCTCGCCGACCGCGACCCGCACCCCTACCGCCGCTACGACCACTGGTGGGTCAAGGGCCTGCCGGTGACGGAGACCCGCCTCCTGGGCGCCTGAACGCGCGCGCGGGCCCGCCGGGATCCGTCCCGGCGGGCCCGCGTGCACAGTCGGGCGGCCGGTGTGCGCTTCTGCGGGCCGGCGCGTACCGGCGGGTCAGCGCGTGAGCATCCCGGCCAGGACGGTGCGCCAGTCCTCGCCCGGCTCCGGACGGAGCGGGCCCGCGAGCGCCTCGGCCCGGTAGTGCCACGGGCGCAGCAGCTCGGGGTCGGCGTCGCCCCGGTGCCGGACGGCCGCGTCGGAGCCGAGCAGCCCGATCAGCCCGGTGGTGAACTCCGTCCACGACAGGTGGCCGGTCACGGCGTTCACCACCCGGCCCGCCGCGGGGCCGGCCGGGTCGGTGCAGGCGGTCAGCGCCCGGGCGAGCGCCGCCGAGTGCACCCAGGAGATCCCGTACCAGGGGTCGTCCGCACCGACCGGCGGCAGCGTGACCTCCCGGCCGGCCTGCACGGCCTGGAAGAGCGCGCCGGTGGAGCCCCAGCGCAGCTGGTCCCGCAGACGGCGGTGCGGACCCCAGACGATCGGCGAGCGCACCGACGCCGCCGTGCCGCGGCCGTCCCGCCCGGCCGCCTGGAAGAGGATCCGCTCGCAGTCGAGCTTCGCCTGCCCGTAGGCGCTGAGCGGGAGTTCGGCCGGTGCACCCTCGGGGACCTCCGCGCCGGCGGGCCGCCCGTACGCGTCGATGCTGCTGACGAAGACGAAGGCGCTGCCCCGCCAGCCGTCGACCAGCGCGCGCATCGCGGCGGTGTCGGTGGCGTGCTCGGTGAAGGTGCAGGCGGAGTGGATGACCGCGTCCACGCCCTCGACGGCGCGGCGCAGGCTGTCCGGGTCGCCGAGGTCGCCCTCGGCGACCTCGACGCCGTCCAGCGCGACCAGGTGCGCCGATTCGGGCCGGGCCAGCGCGCGGACCGGCCGGCCCTGGGCCATCAGCTCCTGCAGGACGGCGGCGCCCACGCCCCCGGTGCCGCCGGTGAGCAGCACCGTGCCCTCCCGCACCCCGCCGGGGCGCGGGCCGGTGCGTCGGGCGGAGGCGGCCCGGCGTTCGGCCGACCGCTCGGCGAGCAGGGCGGCGAGCGCCCGGGGGGTGCGCCGTTCGAGGATGTCGAGGCCGGTGAGCGGCAGTCCGGTCCGGCTGCGCAGGCGTTCCGCGAGCTGGACGGCGACCAGGGAGTGCCCGCCGAGGACGAAGAAGTCGCCGTCGGGCTGCGGGCGGGTGCCGAGCAGTTCGGCGAAGGCCGTCCGGACGGCGTCCAGCGGGCCCGGGTCCGCAGCGGCGGGGCCTGCCGGGCCGGCCGGGTCTGCGGTGGCGGGTGCGCCGGGCAGCCGGGCGGGGTCGACGGTGCCGTCGGCGCGCCGCGGCAGGGCGTCCAGCAGGGTGACGGCGAGCGGCAGGTGCGCGGCCGGGAGCCGTCGGCGCAGGGCGGCGCGCAGGTCGGCGCCGCTGGGCGCCACCGGGCCGTGCACGGTGGCGTAGGCGAGCGGCGCCCGGCCGGCCCGGGCGAGGACGACGGCCTCGCCGACCCGGGGGTCGGCGAGCAGCGCGGCCACGGCGGGGTGGTCGGCCGCAGCAGGGCGGTCGGCGGGCGGGGCGGGGGGCGATGCGTCGGCGGTCGCTGCGGCGGTCGCGGCATCGGACGGGGCTGCGGGTGCGGAGTCCGCCGGTGCCGGGGCGTCGTTGAGGCGCTCGCCGGGGAGGGTGCCCAGGCGGCGGCCCGGTTCGGCGGCGACGGCGGTCAGCAGCGCGGCGAACCCGGCGGCCAGCCGGGCGCCGGCCGGCGCGTCCAGGGCCGCCAGGTCGTGCTGGACCAGGCAGCGCGGCTGCGGACCGTCCTCGACGGCCAGGGCCAGGCCGAACTTGGCGAGCCCCAGGTCGAGGTCGACGGCCTCCGCGTCCAGCCCCGGCAGGGCGAGCGCGGCGGGCGGGCCGACCAGGTCGCAGGTGACGGCCAGCAGCGGGCTGCCGTGCTCCCCGCGGGCCTCCGCGCCCAGCCGCTGGAGCACCAGGTCGAACGGCACCTCGTGGTGGTCCTGCGCGTGCAGCAGGGCCTCCCTGGTCCGGGCCAGCACCTCGGTGAAGGCCGGGTCGCCGTCGAGGCCGGCGCGGACGGGCAGGGTGTTGACGGCCAGTCCGACCGTCCGGCGCAGCTCCGGGCGGGCCCGGTGCCCGCTGGCGAAGCCGACCGTGAGATCGGTCTCCCCGCTCGCCCGGTGCAGGGCGGCGAGGGCCGCCGCCAGGACGACGGTGAACAGGGTGGCGCCGTGCTCGGTCCCGATCCGGCGCAGCCCGTCCAGGACCCCGGTGCCGAGCGGCGCGGTGTGCAGTCCGGCCCGCGGCTCGCGGGCGCCGGTCGGCACCGGCCGCAGCAGCGGCAGCGTCCGGGCGCCGACCAGCCGGGCGGCCAGGTCGTCGGCGGCGCGGGCCAGTTCGGCGTCGCGGGCGCGCTCGCGGCGGGCGTACTCGGCGTACGGGAGGCCGGGCTCGGGCAGGTCGGCGGGGCGGCCGGTGCGCGCCGTGGCGTAGAGCGCGGCCAGGTCGGCGGCCACGACGGGCAGCGAGCCGCCGTCGACCGCGATGTGGTGCACGGTCAGCAGCAGGGTGTGGTCGTCCGGGCCGTGCCGCAGGACCAGGGCGCGCAGCACCGGTCCCGCGGCGAGGTCGAACGGGCGGACCGCCTCGGCGTGCAGCAGCGCGGCGGCCTGCTCCGGGGCGGCGTCCCGCACCGGGACGGGCACCGGGGCGGGCGGCAGGACCTCCTGGTACGGCTGCTCGTCGCGCTGCCCGTAGCGGGTGCGCAGCACGGCGTGGCGGGCGGTGAGCGCGGTCAGCGCGGTGGCGAGCGCCGCGATGTCGAGCGGGCCCCGCAGCCGGGTGGCGACCGGCACGTTGTACAGGGCGCCGCCCTGGCCGAGCCGGTCCATCAGCCACATCCGCTGCTGGGCGTGCGAGAGCGGGGCCGGGCCCACCGGGGCGGGCGGGACGTCCTGGGGGGCGGTCGCGGGCCGGGCGGCCGGGCGGGGGCGGGCGGTGCCGCTGCGGCGGCGGGCCCGCTGGAGCAGGGCGCTCTGCCGGGCGGCCTCGTCGGTGCCGGTCATCGGGTCTCCTCCGGTACGGCGGCGGGCACGGGGGCGGGCTCGTCCTCGGCCGCGAGAAGGGCGCGCTCCAGCAGGGCGGCCTGTCCTGCGACGGTGGGGTTCCCGAGAAAGTCGCCGAGCGACAGCTCCACGCCGAGGTCCTCGCGGAGGTCGTCGACGATCCACATGGCGAGCAGCGAGTGGCCGCCCTCCGCGAGGAAGTCGGCGCCGGGGGTGGTCACCGGGCGCTCCAGGGCCCGCGACCAGGCGTCGGCGACGACCTGCTGGATCGGGGTGAGCGCACCGGTCGCGGGCTCGGCGGCCTCGGCGACCTCGGCCCGCGGGACGGCTGGCTCGGTGACGGGCTCGGCGAACGGGGCGGCGGCGGGACCGGCGGGCTGGGCGGGCTCGGCCGGCTGCGCGGTGACCGGCCCGTCGGCGGCGAGGGCACGGCGGTCGACCTTGCCGGTGCCGGTGAGCGGCAGCGCGTCCAGCAGCGTCCAGGCGGTCGGCACCAGGTGTGCGGGCAGCCGGTCGGCCAGGCGGCGGCGCAGGGTCTCGGTGGCGGGGCGCAGCCCCTCGGCCGGCACCACGCAGGCGGTGAGGGCGGCGTCCTCCCGGCCCGCCCGGCGGACCACCACGGCCGCGTCGGCGACCTCGGGCTGCTGCCGCAGGGCGTACTCGATCTCGCCGGGCTCGATCCGGAAGCCGCGCACCTTGACCTGGTCGTCGACCCGGCCGTGGAAGTCCAGGGCCCCGTCGGGGCGTTCGGAGACCAGGTCGCCGCTGCGGTAGGCGCGGCCGAGGCCGGGGAGCTCGCGGAAGCGCTCCGCCGTCAGCTCGGGGCGGTCCAGGTAGCCGAGGGCGAGGCGCCCGCCGCCGATCCACAGCTCGCCGCGGGTGCCGGGCGGCACCGGGGTGCCGTGCTCGTCCAGGACGTGGGTGCGGGCGCTGCCGAACGGACGTCCGATCGGCACCGGGCCGGTGCAGTCGGCCGGCGCGATCGGGTGCAGGGTGGTGAAGGTGGTGGCCTCTGTGGGCCCGTAGGCGTTGACCAGCCGGAGCCACGGGAAGGCCCGCAGGACGGCGCCGGCGTGCTCGGGCGCCAGCGCCTCGCCGCCGACGACCAGGGTGCGCAGCACGCCGAAGATCCGCGAGCGGCGGGCGGCCAGGTGGTGGAAGAGCGCGGTGGTGAGGAACGCCGTGGTGACGCCGAACCGCTCGACGTCCCGGGCGAGTTCCTCCGCGCCGGGCCGCTCGGCGGGCGAGACCGCGACGGCGGCGCCGCGCACCAGCGGGGCCCACATCTCGAAGGTGGAGGCGTCGAAGGTCGCGGGCGAGTGGAGCAGCACCCGGTCGCCGGGGTGCAGCGCGATCGCGTCGGCGGCGGTCACCAGGTCGGCGACGGCCCCGTGCGGGACCTGCACGCCCTTGGGGCGGCCGGTGGAACCGGAGGTGTAGATGACCAGCGCCACCGCGTCCGGTCCGGCGTTCGCGGGCGCGGCGGCCGGACGGTCGGCGGTCCGGTCGGCGTCGGGCTCCGTGAGCGCGAGCGTCGGCACCCCGGCCGGCCGGGCGGCGTCCAGCAGCGCCTTGTCGCCGAGGACGAGCCGCACGCGGGCGTCCTCGATCATCGCGGTGGTACGGGCCGCCGGGTAGGCGGCGTCCAGCGGGACGCCGTGGGCGCCGGCCCACCAGACGGCGAGCTGGGCGACCACCAGGCGGGTGGAGCGGGCGGCGAGCAGGCCGACGGCCTCGCCGGGGGCGATCCCGTGCGCGGCCAGCTCCTCGGCCAGGGCCGCGGCGGACGAGACGAGTTGACGGTACGTCAGGACGGTGGAGCCGTCGGTGACGGCGAGCGCGTCGGGGTGCTGCTCGGCCCGCGCCGCGATCAGGCCGGGGACGGCGGTGGCGGCGACGCCGGCAGCGACGGCGAGCAGGGGCGGGGCGCTAGGCAGGGGCGGGGCGGCGGGTGCAGGTGCGGGTGCGGTCACGGAGCCGGACGCGGACATGGTGGTTCCCTTCCGGGCGCCCCCGGTAGCGGCCGGGGGCGCCCTGTGCGGCGTGCGGTCAGGTGGTGGCGGCTGCAGCGTCCGGGAGCCGTTCCTCGACCAGGCGGGCGATGCCCGCCAGGTCGGGGCGGCGCAGCAGCTGGGAGGCGCGCAGCCGTACGCCGCACTCCTCTTCGAGGGCGGTCAGCAGCCGGGCGGCGGCGAGCGAATTGCCGCCGGCGGCCAGGAAGTTGTCGTTCAGCCCGAGGTCGGGGCGGCCGAGCAGCCCGCGGCAGAGCCGCAGCACGGTCCGCTCGGCGTCGCTGCCGCCCTCCTCGGCGGGCGCGGCGGCGACCGGTTCGGCGGCCAGCAGCGCCGCCCGGTCGACCTTGCCGTTGGCGTCCAGCGGGAAGGCGTCGACCAGCCGGACCAGCGCGGGCACCGCCTGCTCGGGCAGCCAGTCGCGCAGCGGCGGCAGCAGGTCGGCGGCGGCCGGCACCGGGCCGTCGGGGGCGGGCTGGACGAACGCGACCAGCTGCGCTCCCCCGGCCGGTCCGGGCCGGGCCGCGACGACCGCCCGGCGCACCCGGGGGTCGTGCTCGAAGGCGGCCTCGACCTCGGCGGGCTCGATCCGGACGCCGCTCACCTTCACCTGGTCGTCCAGTCGGCCGTGGAACTCCAGCACGCCGTCCGGGCGCATCACCACGCGGTCGCCGGTGCGGTAGACGCGGTCGGGGCCCGGACCCGCGGCAGGGGCCCCGGCACCGGCCCCGGCACCGGCCCCGGCACCGGCCGCCGACGCGTCGCCCAGGCCCTCCGGCGCGGGCACGTAGCGGCGGGCGGTCAGCTCGGGGTCGAGGTAGCCGAGGGCCAGGACGCGTCCGCCGACCCGCAGTTCACCGGCCTCGCCGCGCGGCACCGGGCGGCCGTCCGGATCGGTCACCGCCACCACGGCACCGGCGATCGGCAGGCCGATGGGCGGCGCCCCCTCGCCGTGGCCGCCGCCGGGCGCCATGGTGTGCACGCTGGTCACCACCGTCGCCTCGGCCGGACCGTACGCGTTGTGCACGGTCGCGGTGACGTCCGGCCCGGGGGCGCGGCGCAGCCGGTCGCCGCCGATCACCAGGTGGCGCAGCGGCAGGCCGGCCGGCCACGCCCGGTCGAGCAGCGGCTCGGCGAGCGGGGTGGGCAGGACGGAGACGGTGATGCCCTCGCTGCGCCACCAGTCGGTGAGCACGGTGCGGTCCCAGCGGACCGCGTCGGGGGCGACGCAGAGCGTGGCGCCCGAGGTGAGGGTGCCCCACAGCTCCATCAGGTGCGGGTCGAAGGCGACGCCGATCAGCAGGCTGTGGCGGTCGCCGGGGCCGAGGCCGGTCAGCTCCCGGTACCAGCCCAGCAGGGCGCCGAGCGACGCCTCGCCGACCGCCACCGCCTTCGGGGTGCCGGTGGAGCCGGAGGTCAGCACGGCGTAGTGGGTGCCCGCGGGGGCGCCCGCGGCGTCCTCCGGGGCGGGCGCGAAGGCGGCGACCACCTCGGCGGCGGCGTTGGCGCCCTCGGTGGGGACGGCGAGCGGCAGGTGCTCGCCGTCCCGGTGGGCGGGCGGCAGCAGGGCCGGGTCGCCGACGACGCAGGCCACCCGGAGGTTCCGGGCGACGGCCTGCAGCCGGCGCTCGCCCGGGCGGGGGCCGAGCGGCAGATGGGCGGCGCCCAGCCGGGCGGCGGCCAGGGTGACGGCGGCCAGCGCCGCCGAGTGGTCGAGGCAGACGGCGATCAGGTCGCCGGGGCGCACCCGCGGCCGCAGCGCGTCGGCCAGGGCGTCGGCGAGCCGGTCGAGTTCGGCATAGCTCCAGGTGTGTCCGGCGTCGGTGAGGGCGGGCGCGTCGGGGGTGCGGCGCACCCAGTCGGCGAAGAGCGCGTGCACCGGTCCGTCCCGGTGCGGGCGGCCGTGCGCGACGCTGGGCAGGCTCTCGGTCAGGGTCATGGTGGTGGTCTCCGAGCGGTGTCCGTTGGGCGGGCGATGTCCGAGGGACGGGCGGTGTCCGAAGGACGGGCGGTGTCCGAAGGACGGCGTGTCCCCAGGAACGGGCGGTGTCCCGAGGGACGGGCCGTCTCCGAAGGGTCGGCGGTGTCCCGGGGGTGGGCGGCGGGTCGACCGGTCGGTCAGCCCAGGCCCATGGCCCTGGCGACGATCACCTTCTGGACCTCGGAGGTCCCTTCGATGATCGTCATCTGCCGGACGTACCGGTAGAGGAACTCCAGCGGGTGGCCGCGCACCCAGCCCGTGGCCCCGTGCACCTGCAGCGAGCGGTCCACGGCGCGGACGGCCGTCTCGGAGGCGGTCAGCTTGGCGAGGGCCGCGTTCTCCGGCGCCTCGGTGCCGTCGTCGACCAGCCGCGCGCAGGCCAGGGTCAGCAGCTTGGACGCCTCCACCTCGGCCCGGGTCGCCACCAGGTGCTCCTGGACGTGCTGGTAGGCCCCGATCCGCTGCCCGAACGCCTCCCGCTCACGGGCGTACTCGACGCCCAGGCGCAGCGCGTACTCGGCGATGCCGTTGCACATCGCGGCGACCACCAGGCGGCCCCGCGACAGGCTGTCGATGGCGAGGGCGGTGGCCGCGCCGACCCCCTCCTCGCCGCCGATCACGGCGTCCGCCGGCAGCGCGACCCCGTCGAGCAGCAGCTCGAACAGCGGCTCGCCGGACATCCCCTCGTAGCGCTGGCCGATCCGCAGGCCCGGGGTGTCCATCGGGACGGCGAAGGCGGTGGCCCCGGTGGTGGGGCCGGCACCGTCCCCGAGGTCGGTGGCGGTGACGACCAGCGCGAGGTCGGCGCGGTCGGCGTTGCTGACGAAGGTCTTGCGGCCGTTCAGCACCCAGCCGTCGCCGGAGCGCACGGCCGTGGTGGTGAGCCGGAACGCGTCCGAGCCGGCGTGCGGTTCGGTGAGCGCCAGACAGCGCGCGGACTCGCCGCGCACCAGCGGCACCAGCAGCCGCTGGACCTGCTCGGGGGTGCCGCTGCGCAGCAGCGGGCTCGGGCCGTCGGAGCCCGCCAGCGCGTACGGCGCCAGCGTGCAGCCGCTGCGGCCGGCCGCGTGGTGCAGCAGCACGACCGCGGTGAACGGCATGCCGGAGCCGCCGAGTTCCTCCGGGTAGTCGCCGGCGTAGAAGCCGAGGGCGGCCGAGCGCTTGCGCACGTACGCGCGCAGGTCGGCGGGCACCTGGTCGGCGGTCTCGGGCAGTTCGGCGGCCAGCGGGACGAGTTCGCGGCGCACGAAGCTCTCGAACGCCTCGACCAGTTCGCGGTGGCCGGCCTCCAGGACGGCGGACGGGCTGGAGCTCACTTGGCGCCTCCGGTCAGGGCACGGGCCTGGTCGGCCAGCACGGGGTTGCGGAACAGGGTGCGCAGGGCCGGGCGGCTGCCCAGGCGCGGCTCAAGCCAGGCGGCCAGCTGCGCGGCGAGCAGGGAGTGGCCGCCGACCTCGAAGAAGTGCGAGTCGGCCGTGAAGCGGTCGTGGCCGAGGACCTCACGCCACGCCTCGGCGACCATCGCCTCGCCGGGGCCGTCGAAGGCGGCGGCGCCGGCCGCGTCCCCGGTGGCGGCCGCGGTGCCGGCCGCGCCCGGGGCGGGCAGGTCGGCGGCGAGCCGGGCCAGCGCGGTGCGGTCGGGCTTGCCGCCCGGCAGGACGGGCATGGTCGGCAGCGCCGTCCAGACCGCCGGCACCACGCCGCGCGGCAGCCGCTCGGCGAGCGCGGCGTGCAGCGCCGCCTGGTCGGGCTGCTCGGCGCCCTCCAGGAAGCCGACCAGGCGGGGCCCGGCGGCCGGGTCCTGCTGGAGGACCACCGCGCAGGAGCGTCCGCCGAGTTCGGCGGAGGCCGCCGCCTCGATCTCCTCCAGCTCGATGCGGTGGCCGCGCAGCTTGACCTGGTTGTCCTGGCGGCCGAGGAACCAGAGCCGGCCGAGCAGGTCGCGGTAGCCGCGGTCGCCGGTGCGGTAGACCCGCTCGCCGCCGAGCGCCGGCACCTCGACGAAGCGGGCGGCGGTGACCTCGGGCAGGCCGAGGTAGCCGGTGGCCAGCAGCTCGCCGCCGATGACCAGCTCCCCGACCGCGCCGGCGGGCAGCGGGCGCAGGCCCTCGTCCAGGACGTGCACCCGCACGCCGGGCAGCTCGGTGCCGAGCGGGATCTCGGCGCCGTCGTCGGCGGCCGGGGCCGTGGTGGTCGCGTCGGCGGTCACGGTGGCGATGGGCGCGTCCGCGGGGGTGGTAACGGCGGGGGTGGTGTCGGCGTCGGTGATCTCGTGCACGGTGGAGGTGATGGTGGCCTCGGTGACCCCGTACGCGTTGACCAGGGTGACCCCGCCGCCCGCCGCGAAGCCGCGCACCACACGGGCGGGCAGGCGCTCGCCGCCCAGCACCACCAGGCGCGGCGACCAGCGGCCGTCCGCCAGGGCCTCGCGCAGCTCCTCCCGCACGGCGAGGAAGTAGCTGGTCGGCAGGTTGGCGACGGTGACGCCGCGGGCGGCCAGCACCGCGACCAGCTCCGGCCCGGTCGGGACCTCACGCTGCGGCAGCACCAGGGCGGCCCCGGCGGCCAGCGAGGGCAGCACCTCCTCCAGCGCCACGTCGAAGGACGGCCGGGCGAACATCAGCACCCGGTCGGCCGCGCCCAGCCCGTACCGCTCGGCGAGCGCCGCGGTGCAGCCGGCCAGCGCGTCGCGGCCGACCAGCACCGGCTTCGGCACCCCGGTCGACCCCGAGGTGTGGATCACGTACGCGGCGCCCTCGTGCACCGCGCCCGGCAGCGCGGCCGGGAACGCCGGGCCGTCCAGCAGCGCCGGTACGGGCCGGTCGGCGGGCAGCGCCAGGGCGCTCTGCCGGGTGGCGACCACCAGGGCCGGAGCGAGGCGGTCCAGCAGCAGGCCGAGCCGGGCTGCCGGGTCCTCGGAGGAGAGCGGCGCGTACACCGCACCGAGCCGCAGGCAGGCCAGCAGGGTCACCACGCTGTCGACGCCCCGGGGCAGCACGGCGGCGACCACCTGGCCGGGCGTCACGCCCGCGGCGGTGAGGCGGTCGACGAGGGCGCCGACCCGGCGGTCCAGGTCGCCGTAGGTGAGCCGCTCGCCGCCGGCGATCACGGCGAGGGAGCCGGGGTCGTGGGCGGCGGCCGGGTCCAGCGTGGCGGGAGCGGCGGCGGGCCGGGTGGCGGCCGGGGCGGTAGTGGCCTCGGCGGTGGCCGGGGTGGCGGCCTTGGCGGTGGCCGGGGCGAGGTCGGCCAGGGCCGCCTCGGGCCGGTCGAGGTAGGCGCGCAGCAGGTCCAGCAGGCGTCCGGCCAGCAGCCCGGCGGTCTCCTCGGCGAACAGGTCGGCGTCGTAGTCCCAGACCAGCGTCATGCCCGCGGCGCCGTGCTTCTCGCCGACCACCCGGCGGTCGTCCGGCAGCAGCACGAGGTCCAGGTCGAAGCGGGTGGTGCCGGTGTTGAAGCCCTCATAGAGCGACACCTCCAGGTCCGGCGCCTGGATGTCGGGCAGCGGCGCGTCGTGCGCGCTGAACATCACGCTGAACAGCGGGTTGTCCGCACCCGTGGTGTGCAGGCCCAGCGACCGGGTCAACTCCTGCACCGGGACGTCCTGGTGGGGCAGCGCCCGGATCAGCACGTCGGTCGCCTCGTCCACCGCGTCGGTACCGCTCGCCGACGGGTCCAGCCGCAGCCGCAGCGGCACCGTGTTCACGAACATGCCGACCGTGCCCTCGAAGCCCACCGGCCGGTTGCCGACCGCCGTGCCGACCACCAGCTCCCGGTGGCCGCTGTGCCGGCGCAGCAGCTCGGCGAAGAGCGTCAGCAGGGTGCTGAACGGGGTGTGCCCGTCCTGCACGCTCCGCTCGCGCAGCCGCTCGGCCAGGTCCGCGCCGATCGACTGGCGCATTTGCCCGCCCCGGTGCCGGCGCACCGCGCCCGGCCGGGCCAGCCCGGGCAGGGCGACGCTCAGCGGGGCGTCGTCCAGCTCCTTCTTCCAGAACGCCAGGCTGCGCTCGCGGTCGCCCGAGGCCGCACCGTCGGCGAGCGAACGGGCGTGCTCCTCGTACGACGGGGCCGAGGACAGCTCCACCTCCTCGCCCAGCACCCGCGCCCGGTAGACCGTGAACAGGTCGCGGAGCAGGACGGCGAAGGAGTGGCCGTCGTGGATCAGGTGGTGCTCGACGTGGATCAGCCGGTGGTGGTCGTCGGCGACCCTGACCAGGTGCCAGCGCAGCAGCGGAGCCTGCTCGGTGTCCAACGGCTCCTCCGCCTCGGCGGCGAGCAGCGTACGGAACGCCGCCTCCGGGTCGGACTCCCCGGACAGGTCGCTGGTGCGCAGCCGCACCCCGGCGTCCCCGGCGACCCGCTGACCGGGCAGCCCCTCCGGACGGGGGACCAGCTCCAGGCGCAGGCCCGGGTGGTGGGCCACCACGGCGTCCAGGCCGGCGCGCAGCGCATCGGTGTCGAGCGTGCCCCACAGGTCGAGGGCGGCGGTGAAGTTGTAGGCGCGACTGCCCGGCAGCATCTGCTCGTGCAGCCAGACGATCTCCTGCGAGGAGGAGAGAGCGAACATGGGCGTTTCCCTTGCGGTGGCGGGCGGGTGCGTGTTCGGTCGGACGGGTCGGACCCGGAGGTGTTCGGGCCCGGTGGAGTGCGGGTGTGCGCTCGGTCCGGTGGTGGCCGGGTGGGGCTCGGGTGGCCCGGACGGCCCGGGTGGTGCGGGGTACTGCGGTGGTGCGGGGTCGTGCTGTGGTGCGGGGTCGTGCTGTGGTGGTACGGGTGGCACGCGGGGATCGGGGTGCGCGCGGGGATCGGGGTGCGGGTCCGGCGGGGGCGGGCAGGCGGGTGCGGGGCGGCGGTGGGCTCAGGCCGGGCCGCCCAGGTGGTGGCGGAGGGCGGCGAGGAGGTCCTCGAACGCGGCCTCGGCGGCGGCGTCCGTGCAGCGGTCGCGGTCCCAGGCGAGCCGGACCAGCAGGTCGTCGCCGTGCGAGGCGGAGACGGCGAGCGGCGCGGCGAGCGGACGGCCGGTGAGGTGCGTCTCCCGGCCGGCCACGCCGTCGAGGGTGAGCGGCGGACGCCGCTGCAGGTCCTCGAAGGTCAGCAGTCCGTCCAGCGCACCGGACCAGCGGGCCCCGCCCGCCCGGGCGGCGTGCACCACCTCGTCGAAGGGGGTGTCGGCGTGGTCCAGGTCGTCCCACCACGACTCGCCGAGGGCGTCGAGGTCGCGGACCCCGTTGCCGGGGACCGGCGGGGCCGGGTGGACGAGCGTGTTGAGGAAGCAGCCGAGCACCGGCGGCGCACCGGGCGGGCGTCCGCCCCACGGGTAGCCCAGCGCGAGCGTCCGCTCGGTGCCGAGCAGCCGGTGCGCGGCGATCGAGACGGCGTCCAGCAGCGCGGGGAACACGGCGCCGCGGGCCGCTCCGCTCGCGGCGGGGAGGCGGTACGTGACCATCCCGGTGGGCTGCGGCTGCTCCGCCTGCGCGTTCCCGGGCGCGGCGGTCGGGGCGGGCGGGCTGCCGCCGGCCAGGACGCCCAGGCGGGCGGCCCAGTGGGCGTGCGCGGCGGGACCGGCCGCGCGGGCCTCGGCGGCGAGCTGCAGATCCACGGCCTCCCGATAGGCGGCCAGCCCGTCGTCACCGCGCTGCTCGTCGGCGTCACCGCACGGTGTGCGTGCGGAGTCCGCCGTGCGTTCGCCGTACGACGTCCGTGCGCCGTACGACGTGCGTACGGCGGACGGTGTGCGGTCCTCGTCGCACGGTGTGCGGCCGTACGGCGTGCGTACGGCGGACGGTGTGCGGTCCTCGCCGTACGACGTGCGGTCAGATCCGGACGGTGTGCCGAGCTCCCCGTACGCCGTGCCGAGGTCGGCCGTGACGATGCCGAGCGACTGCTCGTCGCAGGCGGCGTGGTCCAGGGCGACGGCGAGCAGTTCCTCGTCCGCGTCCGGGCCGGCGGCCAGGAGCAGGCGCAGCACGGGTCCGTCGGCCCGCCAGTCGAGCAGGGCCGACCGCAGGGCTTCCTCGGCCGTGGCTCCCGGCGCGACCTCGACCCGGGACACCTCGACCCGGCCGCCCGTCCCCCCAACCGTTCCCCGGTCCTCGGGCGCCGACGGTCCGTCGAGCCGCAGGACGGGTGTGCCACGGACGGTTTCGAAGCGTCCCCGCAGCGCGGGGTGGCGGGCCGCGGTCCGGAGCGCGGCGAGGCGGAGCCGGTCGAGGTCCACGGTGCCGCGGGGGAAGGCGAAGAACAGGGGTACGACGTCGGGGCGGCCCTGCGGGTCCATCCGGCGGGTCAG
Organism: Kitasatospora sp. NPDC054939; assembly: GCF_053610105.1. Lineage (NCBI taxonomy): Bacteria > Bacillati > Actinomycetota > Actinomycetes > Kitasatosporales > Streptomycetaceae > Kitasatospora > Kitasatospora sp. NPDC054939. The sequence goes on from NZ_JBSGXP010000014.1 coordinate 25,721, forward strand.
CAGGAAGCGGCGCTGGGCACCGGTGAGCGGCAGCAGCTCCGCCGAGCCGGCGGACGCGGCGACGGTCCGGAAGCGCGCGAGGTACGCGGCGGTGATGCTGGACTGCACGGTTCTCTCCGCTTTCGGATCGGGATGTATCGGGGCAGTTGTGGATGGAGCGGACCGGCCCCGGCCGTGCCGGGGCACCCCGGCGCCCCGGTGGGCGGCGGGTCCGGTGGGGCGGACGGCTGTGGGGGGCGGAGGCGGGATGCGGGCTGGGGGTGGTCGGCAGGGGCCGGGTGCGAGCGGTCGCGAAGTCGGGCGCGAGGGTTCAGGAGGCGGGCTCGGTCGCCGCCTTCTCGCGCGCGTCCACCCCCGTCCGCACTCCCCCGTCCTCGGCCCCGGTTCCGGGGCCCTCCTCGACACCGGCACCAGTACCGGCACCTCGTCCGACACCGGCACCGACTTCAGCACCGACTTCGGCATCGGCCGCAACCCCGGCACCGGTACCGGCTCCGGCACCAGCCCCGCCGTCCGCCGCGGCCCCGTCGCCGGCGCCCGCCGGCAGGTCGCGCAGACCGCGCAGCGGCGAGAGCAGCAGTGGAACGGGCACCAGCAGGAACCCGACCGCGCAGAGCCACAGTGCGGTGCGCGGCCCGGCCGTGTCGGCGACCACGCCGCCGGCCAGCGCACCCAGCGGGAGGGTGCCCCAGACCAGGAAGCGCATGGTCGCGTTCATCCGGCCGAGCAGGTCGGGCGGGCAGACGGTCTGCCGGAAGCTCACCTGGGCGACGTTGTAGACCACCGCCCCGAACAGCGACACCCCGGACCCGACCGCGAACAGCACCACGCCGAACGAGCCGTTCGACAGTGGCCACAGCACCGCGAACGGTGCCGTGACCAGCGGTGACAGCCAGATCAGCCGGGCCTGGCCGATCCGCCGGGCCAGCCACCCCGCGCACAGCGCGCCACCGAGTCCGCCGACGGCCGAGACCGACAGCAGGACGCCGATGGCCCCGGGCGACAGGTCCAGGACGCGCACCCAGAAGACGGTCTGCACGGCCATCAGGACGGCGCCGAACAGGTTCGACGTCGCGGTGGCGGCGGCGATCATGCGCAGCAGCGGGTGCCGCACGACGAAGCGGACGCCCTCCGCGACCTCCGCGCGCAGCGACCGTCCGGGCACGGGCTCGGGCGGCGCCTCCTTGGCGCGGATGCCGACCAGCATGACCGCCGAGACCAGGTAACCGACGGCGTCGGCGACGACCGCGAGGGGCGCGCCCAGAAGTTGGACGAGTCCGCCGCCGAGGCCCGGTCCGGCGATCTGCGCGGAGGAGCGCACGGTCTCCAGCGCGCCGTTGCCGGCCACGAGGTGTTCGCGCGGCAGCAGGTGCGGCAGGAAGGACTGGTGGGCCACGTCGAAGAACACGGTGGCGACCCCGGTGATCAGGGCCACCAGGTAGAGCTGCCCCATCGTCAGCACGTCGAGGGCGGCCGCCGGCGGGATCGAGCCGATCGCCAGGCAGCGCACCACGTCGGCGCGGATGAGCAGCGGAAGCTTGCGCATCCGGTCCACCCAGGCGCCGGCGGGCAGGCCCACCAGCAGGAAGGCGGCGGTTTCGGCGGCGGTCAGCAGTCCGACCTGGAGCGGTGTGGCGTCCAACTCCACCACCGCGATCAGCGGCAGGGCCACCAGGGTGACCTGGGTGCCCACCTGTGCCGCGGCGGCTCCTCCGAGCAGGCGCCGGAAGTCGCGGTGGGCCAGCAGGCGGTGTGGCGTCGGGTGAGGCGTGTCGTTCATCTGTACGACTGTCCGTCACATATTCGCCACAGGGCAACCGTCAGGATCGATTCCGGTCGTCCCTGAGGATGGCCGGAACCCAGCGCCTCCCGGCCGACCCGCCGGGTCATCGAGCGGCCTTCACGGTGCCCTGACCACCTACGGCGCCGGTGGGACCAGGGGCGTCGCGGCTCCGTAAAGGCGACATCAGGACTCCCCGGGGGGTGTCCGGTATTCGGTCATCCCTCCGCCCGCCACCGGACGAACGGCTTCAACATGGCTGGATCATGCAAAGTGGTGACAGTCAGTCACCTCCCGTTGACGGCAACGTGCTAACGCCGGACCGCCGACCAGCACGGATGCGCCGCACGGCCCCGCCGGGCGACGCCGTCGAGGACCACCTCGGCTGCGAGGGGCGTCACACCGTGCAGAGGCCGGCGAGGGACTGTTCCTCGGCGGTGAGTTCGGGGGCCGCGGCACCAGCGCTCTCCGCGCTGCGCCGCTGCTCGTCCCGCACCACCCACCTCCCCCGCACCCGCACCCGCACCCGCCGCACCCGCTGCACCCGCTGCACCCGCTGCCACCGCGCCGGACTCCCTCGTGCCGGACTCCCTTGTGCCGGACTCCCCCGCCGCCGCGGCCCGTTCGGCCTCGTCCAGCAGGGCCAGGGCCTGGGGCACGGTGAGGCGGACGGCGGGGTCCTTCGCCAGGAGACCGGTGATCAGCGGCCCGAGCCGGGCCGCGTGGCGCATCGGCGGCGCGGCCTCGTGCGCGACGGCGTACAGGGATCCGGCCACCGTCGACCGGCCGAACGGGGAGACGCCCTCGACGGCCTCGTAGAGCGTGACCCCGAGCGAGAACAGGTCGCCGGCCGCACCGTCCGATTGGCCGAGGGCGCGCTCGGGGGCGAGGTACGGGGCGGAGCCGACGACCTCACCGGTGCCGGTCAGCCGGACGTCGGTCCGGCTGACCGCGATGCCGAAGTCGGCGAGCAGGACCCGCCCGTCGGTGGTCGTCATCACGTTGGCGGGCTTGATGTCGCGGTGCACGATGCCCTCGCCGTGCGCCGCGGCCAGGGCCTCCAGCACCGCCCGGGCCACCCGGGCGGTGGCGTCCACCGGCAGCCGGCCCTCAGCGCGCAGCCGCTGCTGCACGGTGGTGCCGGGAACCAGCTGCATCACGATCCACGGCACGCCGTCCTCCAGGACGACGTCGTGCACGGTGACGATGCCGGGGTGGTCGCGCAGCCGCGCCGCGTTCCGGGCCTCGCGGATGGCGCGTTCCAGGCGTTCCGCGCGCTCCTGCGGCGTCATCACGGTGGACAGGGCCAGTTCCTTGACCGCCACGCGGGTGTCGAGCTGCTCGTCGTGCGCCTCCCAGACCCGGCCCATGCCGCCCGTCCCGAGGGTCCGTACGAGCCGGTAGCGGCCCCCGACCGACTGCCCCTGCTGCGCCCGGTGTTCCACGTTCCGCCCCCGCCCGCCGACCGACGCACGCCGTTGTGCACAGGAACAGTAGCGGCGCGGACCTCCGCCCGGTGGGTGACGGCGACTACCGGTGCCCGGTGGCCCGGTCGTGGTCGGCGGTGAGGTCGGTCAGGGCGTCGGAGAGGACGGCGCGGGCCTCGTCGGCGCGGCCCTGTTCGACCAGGGCGGTGCCGAGTTCGGTGAGCGTCTCGGCGGTGGCCTCGGGGCGTCCGGCCGCCTCGAAGTGGACCAGGGCCTGCCGGTACGCCTTTTCGGCGGCGGGCCAGCGTCCCAGCGCAGCCCGGTCCAGGCCGAGTTCGTGGGCGGTGAGCGCGGCCATCAGGTGGGCACTCGGCGAACCCCACTCCGCCACCAGGTCGAGCGAGCCGGCGAGCGCCAACCGCCGGGTGTCGGCGGCTTCGTCGCCCCGCCCGGTGTCGCGCAGGCAGTTGGCGGCGCCGCGGAGGGTGACCAGTCGGCCCAGCCGGGCGGGCCGGGTGGCCAGGCCGGCGAACGCGTCGGCGGACTGCCGGTAGGCCTCGCCGGCCTCCGCGTGGCGGGCCAGCCGGCGCAGGCCGGAGGCGCTGTAGGCGAGGGCCCACGCCTCCTGCTCGCGGTCGCCGAGGCGGCGGGCCAACTCACGTGCCTGCTGGGCGAGTTCGACGCCACGCCGGTACTGGTGCAGGCAGCTGACGCAGGCCCAGGCGAGGTAGTTGAGGTGGACGGCCTCGGCCCGGACGTCGCCGCAGGCCCGGGCGGCCTCCACCGAGAGGCCGTAGACCTCGCCCCAGATGTCCCAGCGCATCAGGCGGTCGGAGAACCAGTGCATGGCCTCGGCGGTGTCGATGACCTGGCGGTGGCGGCCGGTGGCGAGGGCGCGGCGGAGCGCCGCCAGCCACTCCGGGTGCTCCTCCTGCACCCAGCGGGCGGCGTCCGCGTCGGTCTCGGGGGCGCCGGCCGGGTCGGGGTCGGCGGAGGGGGCGTCGCCGTCGTGCTCGGGGTCGAAGCGCAGTGCGCAGGCGATGGCTCGGCGAAGCAGGCGGTCGCCCGCCCGGTCGCGGTCGGCGTCGAGCGCGGCGGTGTCCTCCTCCTCGGCGAGGCGTTCGCCCGCGTAGAGCCGGACGAGGTCGTGCATCCGGTAGCGGTCGGCGGTGGCGGCGTGCAGCAGCCCGGCGTCGGTGAGGAGTTCGAGCTGCCGGTCGGTCTGCGGGACGGTCAGTCCGGTATGGGCGGCGACGGTGTCGGCCGTGAAGTCCTGGCCTGCGGTGAGGGCGCAGCGGCGAAGGACGAGCCGGGTGGCCTCGGGCAGTCGGCGGTAGGAGAGCGTGAAGGCGGTCCGCACGCCGAGGTCGCCGGCCTCCAGGACGTCCAGGCGGTGTTCCTGGGCGGCGAGTTGGCGGACGAGGCGGGCGACCGGCTGGTGCGGGCGGGCGACCAGGCGCTGGCCGGCGATCCGCAGGGCCAGCGGGAGGTAGCCGCAGAGGCGGGCGAGTTCGGCGGTGGCCTCGGGTTCGGCGGCGACCCGTTCGGGGCCGGCGATCCGCCCGAGCAGGACGGCGGCCTCGGCCGGGGTGAGGCTCTCCAGGGAGAGGCGGTGCACCGATTCGAGGCCGGGCAGGGCGTTGCGGCTGGTGATGATGGTGAGGGCGGGTCCGGAGCCGGGGAGCAGCGGTCGGACCTGGGCCTCGTCGGCGGCGTTGTCCAGGATGAGGACGAGCCGTCGTTCGCGGACGAGGGCGCGGTAGAGGCCGGCGCGTTCCTCGGTGGCCGACGGGACGGCTCCGTCGGCGACGCCGAGGGCGCGCAGGACCTGGGCGAGGGCGTCGCGGGCGCCGAGCGGCGCGGGGGACATGCCGCCGAGGTCGAGGGAGAGCTGGCCGTCGGGGAGCAGGGGCGCCAGGTGGTGGGCGGCGTGCAGGGCGAACGCGGTCTTGCCGAGGCCGGGTTGGCCACTGACCAGGACGATGCGGGGGTGGGTGGGCGTCTCGTCGCGGACGAGGTCGCCGAGGAAGGCGAGGGCTTCGTCGCGGGCGGTGAAGTCGGCGATGTCGCGGGGCAGGGCGAGGGCGCAGGGGCCGGTCTCGGCGGGCGGCGCGGCCGGGTCGTCGGGGTCGGTGCCCGCGGTGTCGGCGGAGTCGGCGTCGGTGTCGGCGGTGCTGGGGGCGGAGTGGGCGGTGCCCGCGGCGCCGGGGGCGGAGTGGGCGGTTCCGTCGGCACTGCGGTCGGCAGTTCCGCCGGTGGGAACCGCCACGACGGTGGCCGTGGGGACGGCTGCGGCCGTAGCCGGTGCGGGCGCGGGTTCGGGGGCGCGACGGGGCCGGCCACTGCGGGCGGCCTGTTCGAGCGCCGCCGCCCGGACGGGGTCGAGGCCGAGCGCCGTGGCCAGGGCCTGGACGGTCCGCCGCTGGGGGCCGCGGGTCCGGCCGCGTTCCAGATCGCCCAGGGCGCGCAGGCTGACGCCGGCGGCCCGGGCCAGTTCGTCCTGGGTCAGGCCGGCCCGTAGGCGGGATTCGGCCAGCAGCAGGCAGAAGTCGTCGCTCGTACCGGCAGTTCCGCCGGTGGATGCCCCGGTTGCCATGCCTCGCCCCTCACTACGCACAGTTGTGGTCTCTCACCGGTCGGCAATGGGCAGAAGTATGCACGAGCTGCGGCAGGGCACCGCGTGCCGGCGGAAGTGCCGACGGCGACGCCCGCAGAACTGCCTGTGCTTCTGCCTGTGGGATTTCCCGGACCGCCGCGGACCGGACGTGCCCGCCGCGTCGGCGGCCTTCTGTCCGTCCGGCCCCCGCGGTCTGCCCGTTCGGGCAGGGCGGGGGCCCGGACGGGCGGCCGGATCCGGCCGGTCGGCGGCCGGCGGTCGGGCCGGTCAGCGGCCCGGCGGTCGTGCGGTCCCGCGGTCTGGGCCCGGCCGAATCCGGCCGGTCGGGGTCCGGCGGTCCGTCAGCGGGTGGCTGCGGCGCTCGCCCCGGCCGCCTCGCGGGCCGCCCGGGCGTCGTCGGTGCGGCCGAGGGCGTCGAGCAGGTCGGCGACCAGGCTGTGCGAGCGGGCCTGGACCCGTGGGTCGCCGTGGACCCGGCCGAGGGCGAGCGCCAGGTTCGCGGCGTCGAGCGCGGCACCGGGACGGCCGAGGGCCTGCAGGGCGCGGGCGCGGCTGCGGGCGGCGAGCACGGTCTCGATCCGGCCGGGCGAGCCGGCCAGCAGCCGGAGGGCCTCGTCGGCGGCGGCCAGCGCGTCGACCGCGCTGCCGGTGGCGGCCAGGGCCTCGGCGAGCGCGGCCAGGGCCCGGGCGAGCGGTCCCGGCTCGGCGGGCGGGCGGGCGTCCCGGGTGCGGGCCTCGGCCACCAGGTCAGTGAGCAGCGGGACGGCCCGGTCGGGGCGGCCCGTCGCGGTCAGCGCGGCGGCGGTCCGGGCGCGGGCGTGGTGGCGCAGCAGCGGGTCGCCGGCCCGGTCGGCCGCCGCGAGGGCGTCGGTGAGCTGCGCGGCGGCGCGCTCGTCGCCCTGTTCGGTACGGACGACCGCCAGGTCCGCGGTCAGCCGGGCGACGGCGGCCGGGTCGGCGCAGGCGCGGGCGGCGCGCAGGCCGGCCTCGGCGGTGGAGCGGCGCTGCGCCCGGCAGTCAGGTGCGGGTTCTCCTCCACCGCCGGTCCGGGGCCCGGCACCGGGTCCGCGGGCGGGCCGGACGGCTTCGTGGAGCAGGGCGGCCCGATGGGCGAGCTGCCAGGCGGTGGCGTCCCGGCCGTGCTCGGCGGCGAGCTGCACCAGGGCGTGCACGGTGTCCGCCTCGGCGCGGAACCAGGTCGCGGCGCAGCCGGACGGCAGCGGGGAGGCACCGGCCGAGGCCCGGCCGGCCCCCGGGGGTCGACCGGGGAGCGGACCGGGGAGCGGACCGGGGAGCAGTTCGGGCGCGGAGGCCCCGCACGGTGTCTGCAGCAGGTCGGCGGGCGGACCGTCGCCGGTGTGCAGGGCGGTGCAGGCGGCGGCGGTGGCGGCGAGGCAGTGGCCGGTGAGCCGGTCCACGGCGGCGAGCCGCTCCTCGTGGGGGAGCCCGGCGGCCGTACCGGAGGCGTGCACCCGGACCGGTTCGCGGCGGAGGTAGCGACCGGGCACCTCCTCCTCGACCAAGTGGACGGCGTCCAGCCGGTTCAGCAGCTCGCGGGCGGTGGCGGCGGGGACGGCCGCCAGGGCGGCGGCGGTCGGCACGTCGACGGTGGCACCGGGGTGCAGGCCGAGCAGGGCGAACAGGCGCACCGCGGCAGGCGGCAGGGCCCGGAGGGTGAGGTCCAGGGCGGCCCCGACGGCGGACGCGACACCCCCGCCGGCGGGGACGGTGGCGGCGGGCCGGGTCCGTTCGTCGGCGAGGGCGGCGGCCAGGTCGCCGAGCGTCCAGCCGGGGCGGCCGGCCAGCCGGGCGCAGGCCAGCCGCAGCGCGAGCGGCAGGTGGCCGCAGAGCCGGGCGAGGGCGGCGGCCGACTCCGGTTCGGCCGCCACCCGGTCGGGCCCGAGGGCCCGGACGAGCAGCCCCCGGGCATCGGCAGGGGTGAGGGCGCCGAGCGGGAGCGGGAGGGCGCCCTCGTGCACCACCAGCTCGCAGAGCCGGCTGCGGCTGGTGACCACGGCGACAGGTGCGGCACCGTCCGGCGCGTGCTCCGGCGGCGGGTCCGGCAGCAGCGGGACGAGCTGCTCGTACGAGGACGCGTCGTCGAGCACGACGAGGATCCGGCGGCCGGTCAGCAGCTCCCGGTAGCGGTGGGAGCGCTGGTCGGTGCCGGCGGGCAGCTGCCCGGCGTCCTCGCCAAGGGCGGTGAGGAACTGCGCGAGGACGTCCGCCGGGTCGCGCGGTCCGGCCTCGGCGAAGCCCCGCAGATCGGCGTGGAGGATGCCGTCGGGGAACCGGTCGGCGGCCTGCTGCGCCCAGTACCGGACCAGCGCGCTCTTGCCGACGCCGGCGGGGCCGCTGACCAGGACAGGACGCCGCTCCCGGCCGGGGGCGAGCGTGTCGTCCAGCCGGGCGAGTTCGGCGGCGCGGCCGGCGAACTTGCGGTCGCCGCGGGGCAGCCGGGCCGCCGTGGCGGGAACGGCGGCGGCCGGGCCGGCGAGGGTGGGCGCGGAGCGGGCGGTGGCAGGCGCGGGCGCGGGTTCGGCCTGCGGGGCCGCGGTCCTCGGAGCGGCGGGCGAGAGGGCGGCGGGCGACGGGGTGGCGGACGGCAGGACAGCGGACGACGGGAAAACGGGTGACGGAAGAACGGGCGATGGGACGGCGGGCGGCGGGTCCTGAGGTCCGCTCCGGTGTCCGGTCGAGCCGAAGGTCCGGTGCTCGACCGGGTGCTCGGACAGAGTCCCGGATCGCCGTTCGGCCTGGTCCAGGCAGCTGCGGAGGCGGTCGGCGAGCTGCCGGTGGGCGGGGTGCGCGGCGACGGCCTCGGTGAGTTCGGCGACGAGTTCACCGCCCCGCCCGACCCGGCATAGGCCGTCCGCCAGCCGGTCCAGGGCGCGCAGCCGCAGCTCGGTGAGGCCGGGGGCGAGCCGTTCGCACAGCAGCGCGGAGCCGCAGCCGCCCAGCGCGGGGCCGCGCCACAGGTCGAGTGCCGAGCGCAGCAGGCCCAGCGCACGGTCCTCCGGGCCGCGGTGGTCCGGGCCGCGGAAGTCCGGGCCGCGGAAGTCCGGGCCGCGGAAGTCCGAGCCGCGGAAGTCCGAGCCGTGGTGGCCCAGGCCCCGGAGATCGGAGCCGTAGCGGCCCGGGCCGCCGTGGTCGGCCGGGGGTCCGTACGGGGCCGGGCCGCCGGGGGTGCCGTCCGGGAGCTGCACCCCGGCCCCGGCGCAGAGCTGCCGGAAGCGCAGCGCGTCCACCTGCCCGGGGTCGCCGGTCAGCAGGTAGCCGGTGCCGCGGGTGGCCAGGACCAGGCGGTCGTCGAGCAGCCGCCGCAGCGCGGCGACGTGGCCCTGGAGGGCGGCGCGGGCGGTGGGCGGCGGGCTGCCGTCCCAGACGAGTTCGATCAGCTCGTCGACGGGCACCGGCCGGTCGAGGCGGGCGGCGAGGGCGGCCAGCAGGGCGCGGCGCTTGGGCGACGGGGGCGTGGCGGCGCCACCGTCGTCGTACCGCACGGTGAACGGCCCGAGCAGTTCGATCCGCATCCGTCGCCTCCTCGCCCCGGCGGTGCCGCCCCGGGCCCCGCCGCCCGGTCGCACCCGCCCGTCACCTCGACGACCGGACTGCCGGTCGCGGCGTCAGACGATAGAGGTCCGAGTGCACCGCGCGCACACGGGCACCCGGGCCGTCGGGCTTCCGGACGGTCGGGCGCCGGTCCGATCGGATGCCGAACCGTCGGGCGCCGGTCCGGTCGGGCACCCGGCCGGGTCGGGTGTGCTGCGACCCCGGCGAAGGACGCGGCCGCCGCCCGACGGTACGGTGCGGAACGTGACAGGGGGACGTGTGCGGATTCGACTCCTCGGACCGGTCGAGCTGCGGACCGCCGACGGGCGGGCCCTCGCGCCCGCCGGCTCCCAGCGGCGCGCGGTGCTGGCCCTGCTGGCGCTGCGGCTGGGCCGGGTCGTCCCGGTGGAGGCGTTCTGCGAGCTGCTCTGGGGCGAGCGGCCCCCGCTGACGGCCCGGGCCGCGCTGCAGGGGCACGTCGCGGGGCTGCGCAAGCTGCTGGCCGGCGGCCCGTTCGCCGTCCACACCCGGGCACCCGGCTATCTGCTCTCCGGCCCGCCCGAGCAGGTGGACGCACTGCGCTTCGAGACCCTGGTGGCCACGGCCGCCCAACGCTCCGCACCGGGTACGCCGGAGGGCGACGCCGCGGCGATCGGGCTGCTGGAGCAGGCGTTCGCCCTCTGGGCCGGTGCCGCCCTCGCGGACCTGCCCGACACCGACCCGCACCGGGACGCGGTGGCCCGACTGGACGAGGCCCGCGACACGGCGCTGCTCAACTGGGCCGGGCTGCACCTGCGGCAGGGCTCCGGCGAGACCGCCACGGCACCGCTGGCCCGGTTCGTCCGGGCGGACGGCCTGCGCGAGGAGGCCGCAGCGCTGCTGATGCGCTGTCTGCACCAGGCCGGTCGGCCGGCGGACGCCCTCGCGGTCTACCACCGCAGCCGGGAGCTGCTCGACGCCGAACTGGGCATCGGGCCCGGCCCCGACCTGCGGACGGCCCTGGCGGAGGTGCTGGCCGGCGGCGGCGCACGGCGGCCCAACACGGTCCCGTCCGACAGCCCATCCGATGGCCCGTCCGGCGCCACAGCCCACGGCCCGGGGGACGGATCGGCGGACGGCTCGGGGGACGGCCCGGGCGGTCCGGTCGGTGCCCCGCACGACGCCCCCGAGGACAGCCTCCGAGCGGACCGGCCCGGGAAGCCCGCGGCCGTCCGCCCGGTGCCGTGCCTGCTCCCCCGGCGCCCGGTCGGCTTCGTCGGCCGGGCGGACGAGACGGGTCGGCTGGACCGCGAGTGCGGCCCCGGGCCGGACGGCAACGGCGGCGACGGGCCCGACGGCGACGGCCCCGACCACGGCGGGCCCGGCGGCGACGGGCTGCTCCTGGTGGTCGGCCCGGCCGGGGTCGGCAAGAGCGCCACGGTCGTCCGCTGGGCGCACCACGCGGCCGGGGCCTTCCCGGACGGCCGGCTCTTCGCGGACCTGCGCGGCAGCCGCGGCTCCGGCGACACCGCCGGTCCCGCGCACGGCGGTTCCGTCGACGGCAGTCCGGCCGGCGGGGCGGCCGACCCCGCCGAGGTGCTCGGCCGGTTCCTGCTCGCGCTGGGCGTCCCGGCGGCCGAACTCCCCGAGGGCCGGGCCGCCCGCGCCGCCCTCTACCGGTCCCGCACCACCGCGCTGCGGCTGCTGGTGGTGCTCGACGACGCCGACAGCGCCGACCAGGTCGCCGATCTGCTGCCCGCCGGTCCGCACTGCGCCGCCGTGGTCACCGCCCGCCGCACGCTGCCGGACCTGGTGGTCGCCGAGGGCGCGGCCCTGCTCCGGCTGGAACCGCTGCCCGAGGACGACGCCCTGCGGCTGCTCGAAGGCGTGCTGACGCCCGACCGGGTGCGCGCCGAGCCGGACGCCGCCGCCCGCGTCGTCCGGTACTGCGACGGGTTGCCGCTGGCCCTGCGGGTCGCCGCGGCGCGGCCGGCCGCCCGGCCGCACTGGACGCTCGCCGGCCTGGCGGCCGAACTGGCCGACGAGGGCGCCCGGCTGTCCGTCCTGGAGGGCGGCGGGATCGGGATGCGGTCGGCGCTGCTGGCGTCGTACCGGCGGCTCCCCGCCGACGCCGCCGCGCTGCTGGTCGCACTCGCCGCGCACCCGGGCCGGGAGGTGGACGTGCCGGCCGCCACCGCGCTGCTCGGCACCGGGCCGGCCGCCGCCCGGACCGCGCTGGGCGAGCTGGCCGACCACCAGCTGCTCGTCGAGACCGCGCCCGGCCGCTACCGGCGGCCCGGGCTGGTGCGGCTGTTCGCGGCGGAGCTGGCGGCCGGGCAACCGGAGCGGCAGCGCCGACTCGGCCGCGAACGGCTGCTGGACCACTACCTGACGGCCGTCCGGCAGTACGGGGAGCAGCTGGACCCGGGGCTCGCACCGGCCCTCGACGGCCCCGCCGCGGCGGCCGGCCCGGGGCCCGCCCAGGCAGCGCCGGTCGGGGACGCGCCCGCCGGCGCCACTCCGGCGGGACACCCGGCCACGCCGGGCCCGGCCGCCGCGCTCGCCTGGTTCCGGGCCGAGGAACCGGCGATCCGCGCCCTCGTCACCGAAGCGGCCGAAGCGGCCGAAGCCGGCGCCGCCACAGCCGCCACAGCCGCCACAGCCGCCACAGCCGCAGCCGACACAACCGGAGCCACGGTCGATGCCTCCCGGGGCGTGCGGGACGCGGACGAGGCAACCGCCGCCGGGCGGGCCTGGCGGCTGGCCCTGCTGGCGGGCCCGCTGTACTACGGCACCGTCCGCCTCACCGCCTGGCTGGAGTGCCTGCACGCCGGCGTCCTCGCCGCCGAGCGCTGCGGCCACCGCACCGGCGCGGCCCTGCTGCGCGTCGCGCTCGCCGACGCCCTGATGGGTCTCGAACGGCGGGAGGAGGCGGTCGCGGCCGCCGAGCGCGCCGCTGCGGCCACCACGCCCGCCGACGGCGCCGTGCACGTCCGCGCGCTGGCCGCGCTGGCGATGGCCACCGCGCTGCGCGGCCGGCCCGCCGAGGCACGGCCGGTGGTGGCGGTGGCGCTCGCCGAGGCGGCCGGGGATCCGCGGCAGTTCGCCCATGTGCTCGCCCACGCCGCCGCGATCGGCCTGCTGGCGGAGGACCCGTCGGCGGCACTGGACCACGCGCGGGAGGCCGCCGCCCGGTTGCCGGGGCACCGCTGCGCCGTCGTCGTGGTGTGGGCGCAGCTCACCGAGGTGCAGGCCCTGCAGGCGCTCGGCCACCGGGACGCCTGCGAACCGGCCTGGCGGCGGCTGCTGGCCTCCTGCGAGGAGAGCGGGCTGCTGCACCTGCACGCCTACGGCGAGCAGGGCTACGCGCTGCACCTGCTGTCGCTGGGCCGGGCGGCGGAGGCCGTCGCGCACCTGCGGGCGGCCGTCGACCTGCACCGGCGGTTCGGGGAGCAGGCCGGTGCGGCGAGCGCGGCGGGCCGGATCCTGGAGGAGGTACTGCGGGCGCGGACCGGCACCGGTCGGGCGGACTGACCGTCCGTCACGCGGCCTCGGTGGCCCCGGTGCGGCCGGCCCCCGCCCGCGCCGGGGCGGTACGGGCGGCCGCGGGACGGGTGGCGGCCCGGTGGGGCGTACCGGAGGCGGCGAGGTCCCGCTGTGCGGCGCGCTCCTGCGGCGGCGCGTAGCCGGGCTGGGCGGCGAGGACCGGGCGCAGCGCCCGGATCGCGTAGAAGTTGCGGGACTTGACGGTGCCCGGCGGCACGCCGAGCAGGGCGGCGGCCTCCGCCACCGAGCGGTCGTTGAGGTGCAGTTCGACCAGCACCTCGCGGTGGTGCGGCTGCAGTTCGTCCAGGGCGTGGCCGATGTCGCGGGAGGCGACGACCTGCTCGTACGGGTCCGCGACGAGCGGCCGGTCCTCCAGGGTGTCGCCCATCACCTCGCGGGCGCGGGCGGCGGCCATCCGGTAGTGGTCGATGGCGATCCGGCGGGCGACCGTGAGCAGCCACGGGCGGGCCCGGTCGGGGCCGCTCGCCAGCGCCTCGGGGTGCTGCCAGGCGCGCAGCAGGGTCTCCTGGAGGATGTCCTCGGCCTTGCCGCGGTCGGCGGTCACCCGCAGCAGGGCGCGCAGCAGGTAGCCGCCGTGCAGGTGGTAGAGCTCGGCGAGGGTCTCCTGGTCGAGCACGGGGCGGGCGGGCGCCGGGGCGGGTCCGGCGGCGGCCGGGCGGGCGGGTGACACGGGCGGGGCGACGGACGGCTGGGACACGCTCGACCTCTCAGGTCCGGCTGGACACGGCACGGCCGACCGGGGAATCCCGGCGGCTTCGCCACCCTCCCGGGGGCCGCCAAGGAACGGCCAACGTCCCGCCAACGTCCGGCGGGGGTCGGCGAGGGTGCCGTTCCGGTTGTCGGCCGGACGGGCAGTCGTGCCGGTCCGAACGGGCAGCGGCCCCGGCCCGCGCGGGTGCCTGTTCGGACCTACTCGCTCCGACACGGACCGGGCCGACCCGGGCCGGACCAGCTCAGGACCGGACCGGCTCGGGACCGACGCGTCCGGGATTCGTCCCCACGCGGCCCGGGTCGCTGCGTCCCGGCGGCGCGTCAGCCGGGCGCGGGCCCGAGCGCCGCGATCAGCTCCTGGACGCCGTCCTCCCCCTGCTGCTCGATCAGGACGGCCACCCAGGCGGCCAGCAGCACCCGGTCGGCCTCCGACCAGCTCGGTGCGGACGGGTGCTCGTCCACCACCAGGGCCCGGGCCAGCCGGACCAGCTCCGGCGGCGGCGCCGCGTGGTCACGCCCGCCCGACCGGCCGCGCCCAGCAGGCCGATCGGGCCGACCGGGTTCGGCGGGCCCGCCGCGTTCGGCGAGCCGCCGGGCGACGGCGATCACCTCGTCGGCCGGGGCGGGCGGGACCGGCAGTGCGGGCGGCCCCGGTTCGGCCGGCGTCTGCCGGGCCACCAGGGATGCCACGAACGCACGCGCTCTCGGCCCATCCGGTGTCATCGGTACTTCTCCCCCTGTTGTGCGGCGGCCCGGCGCCACGGTGCGGGCTGGGCCGTACGGACCGGCGCGGCGCCCGGTTCCGCGGGCGGCGACACAGGTCCCCACCGGACGGTACCGAGGGCCGCGGCTCCCGGCAGCCGGTTTTCGGCGGGCGGTGTGCTGCGGTGCGGCGCGGGTGGCGGTGGGCGGCGGATCCTCCGGGTGCGGCCGGCGGTGATCACGTCCTTCCCCCTCAACGGGCACCCGGCCGGGGGCGGTTCACCGCGCGCGCACGCCGCGGCGGAGGTGAACGGCTCGCCGGGCCCGCCCCGTTCCCCAGGTCGGACGGTCCCGACGACGGCGGCCTCGGGGGCGCTGCGTGCCACCGGCGGACGGGGCCGCGGCAGCGGACAGGAGAGGAACGCATGGCGGCCGAGGAACGCGGCGCGAGGGTGCTGGTGCACCGGCTGACGGAGGAATCCGGCTGGGCCCTCGCCCCCGACTACACCCCCGCCGAGTGGCCGGACCCGGCCCCGCGGGCGGACGGGGCCGGCCCGAGCGGGGGCGGCACGGGCGGGGGCGTCACGGACGGCGCGGACAGCGCAGGCGGAACGGACGGCACGGACGGCGTCGGCACCGGAACCACGGGCGGCGCCGGGACCACCGGGACCACCGGCGGGACCGTGGTGTGCGGGCCGGTCCGGCCACCCGACTGGCACCGGCCGCTGGACGCCATGGGGACGGTCCTGGTGCCGCCGGAGGCCCGCCCCGGCCCGGCCGCCGCCCCGCAGGCGGTAGCGCCTCCGGCCGCCCCCGCCGTCGCAGTCGTCCCCCCGAGGGCGACGGTCGTCGCGGCGGTGACCCGCTCGGTACCGCTCACGCCCGGTGTGCCCGCGACACCCGCCGTACCGGCCCTACCCGCGGCACCTGCCGTGGCCGCCGTACCCACGGTGCCCGCCGTGCCCGCGGCCAAGTCCGAGCCGGGCTCCCGGCGCCGAGGGCCGTTCGGCTTCCCCGGCCTGACCGGACGCGCCGAGCGCACCGCCCGCACCGCCCTCACCGGGGGACGGCGCGGCGGCTTCGGGCAGGCCGAGCGCGACCAGCGGCAGTTGCTCGCGGCGGTGCGCGCGCCGCTGCGCGGAGGCGTGCGGGTGGCCGTGGTCGGACTCAAGGGCGGCGTCGGCAAGACCTCGGCGGCGCTGGGGCTCGGCGCCGTCCTCGCGGAGTCCCGCAACGACAAGGTGGTGGCGGTCGACGCGGTGCCCGGGACCGGCACGCTGGGCCGCCGGATCCGCCGGGAGAACCTCGCGACGACCCACGACCTGCTGGCCGCCGCGCCCGTGATCACCGGGTACCTGGACACCCGCCGCTTCACCTCCCGGACGCCGAGCGGGCTGGAGGTGCTGGCGGGAGTGCCGGGGCCGGCCGGGGTGGACGGGCTCGGCCCGGACGGCTACCGGCGGCTGATCGGCGTCCTGGAGCGGCAGTACCCGTTCGTGGTGAGCGACTGCGGCACCGGCCTGCTGGACGACGCCGCGCGCGGGGTCCTGGACGTCACCGACCAGCTGGTGGTCGCCGCGAGCACCGGCGTCGACGGCGCGAGCAGCGCGAACACCACGCTGGAGTGGCTGTACGGCAACGGCTACGGCGCGTTGGCGGCCCGCAGCATCACGGTGGTCTCCGGCGTCCGGGAGGCGGGCCGGACAGTCGGGGTGGACGATCTGGTGGGGCACTTCACGGGCCGCTGCCGCGCGGTGGTCGTGGTCCCGTACGACGAACACCTGGCCCGGGGAGGGGAGTTCGATCCGGCGAGGCTGCGCTCCCGGACGCACCGGGCGTACCTGGAGCTCGCCGCCGCCGTCACCGGCGGGCTGTCCCTGCTGGCCTGAGGCCGTGACACGGGCGGGCCGCGTCGCGGCCCGCCGGGCGGCCAAGGACCGACCACCGCAACCACCGCGGCGGGCCGCCCGGGCCGGCCAGGCCCTGTCCGGTCCTACCCGTTCCAGCGGCCCGGCTGCCAGCTGCGGCGGCGGCCCCGGATCAGGACGGCCGCCGCGCCGCCGGCCAGGGCCGTCCCGGCGAGCACTCCGCCGGCCAGCAGTGCGGCCTGGCCGCCCGCCGGGTCCGGGGTCGGCGGGGCGAGCGCCGCGACGGTCGGGGCGGGTCGGGCGGTGGCGGCGACCGGGGGCGGCAGTTCGGCGCCGACGGCGGCCGACGGGTCGACGGTGCCCCAGCCGAGCCAGGGGTCGGGCAGGGCGGTGCCGGGGTGGTAGGCGGTGGCCTTGAGGCGGTCGAGGAGCTGGGCGCGGGTCAGCTCCGGCCGGTAGCCGAGGACGAGTGCGGCGGTGCCGGCCACCACGGCGGTGGCGTAGCTCGGGCCGGAGCCGGTGAAGTGGCCCTTGCCGCCGGGACCGGGGCCGGTCATGGCGGTGCCGGGGGCGACCAGGTCGATCCGGCCGGCCGGCCGGGCCGCGGACCCGGGTGCGCCGTCCGCGCCGCCGGAACCGCCCGCGCCACTCGCACCGCCGGAACCGCCCGTGCCACTCGCGCCGCCCGTACCGCCGGTGCCGCGGGCCGGGAGGGTGCCGCCGGGGGCGAGGTCGGAGACGGCCAGCACGTCCGGGTAGGCAGCGGGGAACACCTCGCCGACGGTCGTCCCGGCGGGCGCCACGCCGGGGTCGGGGGCGGCGGGGGCGACGACCAGCGCCCCCTTGTCGCCCGCGTACCGGACGGCCTTCGCCAGGTCGTCGCCGCCGGCCGCGACGGGCACGGCGACCGCGATCACCCGGGCCCCGCCGTCGGCGGCGGCCCGGATGCCCCGGGCCAGCAGGTCGGCGGAGGTGGCGCCGGTGTCGTCGGTGACGGCGACCGGCAGGATCCTGGCCTCGGGGGCGATCCCGGCGAAGCCCGTGCCGTCCTGCTGCCGGGCCGCGATCAGGCCGGCCAGGAAGGTGCCGTGGCCGACGCAGTCCCGGTCGGCGCCGCCGGGGCCGTGCAGCCGGGTGCCGGGGGCGAGCCGGTTGCCCAGGACGCCGGACGCGCCGTCGACGCCGGAGCCGACCACGGCGACGGTCACCCCGGCGCCCCGGTGGAGCTGCCAGGCGGTCTCGGGCCGCAGGAGGGCCTGCGCCCACGGGGTCCGGTCGACGACCTTGTCGGAGGGCTTCACGCAGCCGTCCTGCCGGACGGCGGCCGTGGTCTGGCCGATGGGCGGAAGCGCCCCGGGGTCGGCACCCGCCGCGGCGGCGACGGTGGGCCGGGTGGCCAGGACGGCGCAGCAGCAGAGCGCGGCCAGCGCGGCGGCGCCTGCCCGTCGGCGGGTCACGCCGCGCTCCCGAGCAGGCTGCCCGGGATGTCCTGCGGCAGCAGCAGACTCAACTCGGACAGGTCGCCGACGTCCAGTCGGGCGAGCCGGCCGGCCTGGCGGGTGATCATGGCCTCCAGGGTCTGCCGGGCGAAGCGGCCGTTGCCGAAGCTGCGGTCGCGCGGGACGGCGGCGCAGAGTCCGCCGAGCGCGGCCAGCGTCTCGGGGGCGCAGACGTATCCGGCCTCCTCGGCCAGGGTCCGGATGATGGTGACGAGTTCGTCGGGGCTGTAGTGCTCGAAGGCGATCTGATGGGAGAAGCGGGAGGCGAGGCCGGGGTTGGAGGCGAGGAAGCCCTGCATCTCCTCCTCGTAGCCGGCCACGATCACCACGACCTCGTCGCGGTGGTCCTCCATCAGCTTCATCAGGGTGTCGACGGCTTCCTGGCCGAAGTCGTTGCCGGCGCCGTTGCGCGGGGTGAGGGTGTACGCCTCGTCGATGAACAGCACGCCGCCGCGGGCGCGTTCGAAGGCCTCGCGGGTGAGCTGGGCGGTGTGGCCGATGTAGCGGCCGACCAGGTCGGCGCGGGCGGTCTCGACGAGTTGGCCGCCGGGCAGCACGCCGAGTTCGGCGAGGATAGCGCCGTAGAGGCGGGCCACGGTGGTCTTGCCGGTGCCGGGTGGTCCGGCGAAGACCAGGTGGTGGCTGATCCGGGCGGTCGGCAGGCCGGCCTCCTCCCGGCGGCGGGCCTGGGTGATGAGGTTGACCAGGTTCTCGACCTGCTCCTTGGCGGCGGCGAGGCCGACCATGCCGTGCAGCCGGTCGAGCAGTCCGGCCCGGCCGTCCGCGCCGCCGCCCCGGCCGGCGGCCGGTTCGCCGAGGTCGGCGGGGAGCAGCAGGGCGAGGTCGGCGTCGGTGACCTCGGTGAGCGCGGCGAGCCGGGAGGCCTGGCGGTCGACCATCTCCTCGAAGACCTTGCGGGCCGCCCGGCCGTTGCCGAAGTCGGCGCCCCTGGGCATCCGTTCGAAGTGGGTGCGCAGGGCGTCGCGGGTGTCGTCGGCGAGTTCGTAGCCGTGCCCGGCGGCGGCGTGGCCGACGATGGTGACGAGTTCGTCGGGGGCGTAGTTGCGGAACTCGACGGTGCGGCTGAAGCGGGAGGCGAGGCCGGGGTTGGTGCCGAGGAAGTCGCGCATCTCCTCCTCGTAGCCGGCCACGATGACGACGACGTCGTCGCGGTGGTCCTCCATCAGCTTGACCAGGGTGTCGATGGCCTCGCGGCCGAAGTCGGGGCCGTTGCCGCCGGCGCCGGCGGCCAGGGTGTACGCCTCGTCGATGAACAGCACGCCGCCGAGGGCCTCGCGGAAGACCTCGGTGGTCTTGATCGCGGTGCCGCCGACGATGGGGGCGACCAGGTCGGCCCGGGCGACCTCGGTGAGGTGGCCGCTGCGCAGGACGCCGAGTTCGGCGAGGATCGCGCCGTAGAGGCGGGCGACGGTGGTCTTGCCGGTGCCGGGCGGTCCGGCGAAGACCAGATGGCGGCCCATCGGGAGGGCGGGCATGCCGGCCTGCTGGCGGCGGCGGGCGAGCTTGTTGAGGTTGACCAGGGTGGCGACCTGCTCCTTGACGCCGGCCAGGCCGACCAGGGCTTCCAGGGCGGCCTGCGGGCCCTCGGGGTCGGCGGGTGCGGCGGGGTCGGCACCCTGGCCGGCGGGGCCGCCCGCGCCCTCGGACCCGCGCCGGTCGGAACCGCCCCGGTCGGAACCGCCCGGGCCGTCGGCGCCGGCCGGGGCGGGGGTGCCGCGGCCGGGGGCGCCGGCGGCGGTCGCGGTGCCGTAGGCGTCGGCGCGGGCGTTGTCGCGGCTGGTGAGGTTCTCGACGGCCAGCCGGGTGCCGTTCCCGCCGCCGCGCAGCCCGCTGCCGCGGTTGCCGGCGACGGTGCAGTCGGTGACCCGGACGGGTTCGTCGCTGTCGGACCGCAGGCCGTCCAGGGTGTTGTCGAGCAGTTCGCAGCTGTTGAGGGCGCCGCGGGCGCCGGCGGCGAGCAGCACGCCGTTGCGGCGGTTGCCGTGCAAGCGGGAGCGGGTGGCGGTCAGGTCACCGCCGTCCTCGACCAGGACGCCGTCGCCGGCCGAGTCGGCCACGTCGCAGTCGCGCAGCGCGACGGTGCCGCCCCGGCCGACCTCCACGCCGGCCGCGCCGGAGCCGCGCACGGTGGTCGCGCCGACCTGGGTGTGTCCGCCGTCGGCGACCCGCAGCGCGGCCTTCCCGGTGCCGGCCAGGACGCAGGACTCCAGCCGGCCGCGCCCCTCGCGCAGCACTTCGACGCCGTGGCCGCGCACGTCGGCGACGTCGGTGCGGCGCAGCAGCGGGTTGGCGCCGTCGCGGACGCTGACGCCCGCGCCGGCCGCGCCCCGGACCTCCAGCCGGTCGAACTCGGGGGCGCTGGAGCCGACCAGTTCGACCCCGGCGCCGCCGCTGTCCCGGACGGCGGTGCGGACCAGGGAGGGGGTGGCGGACTCCTCGACGAACAGGCCGGCCGGTTCGGCGCCGGACACCTCGCAGTCCTCGAAGCTGCCCCGGGAGCGGCCGGTGACGTGGATGCCGTTGCCCTTGGTGCGGGCGGTCCGCAGCCGCCGCACCAGCGGGTCGGTGCCGCCGGCCAGCACCAGGCCGTGGCCGCGGCTGCCGGCGACCGTGCAGTCCTCCAGGACCACGCGGTTGGCGGAGGCCAGGTAGATGCCGAGCGCGGTGTCGTCGACGGCGGTGCGCAGCACCCGGGTGGAGCTGTTCTCCTCCAGGGCGATGCCGGGCTTGTCGGTGGCGGAGATCCGGCAGTCCTCGATGGAGCCGCGGGCCTCGCCGTTGGCGCAGATGCCGTTGCCGCGGGCGTCGCGCAGCACGCAGTTGCGGACGACCGGGTCGGCGCGCTCGCCGATCACCAGGGCGGAGCTGCCGAGGTGCTCGATCACGCAGTCCTCGATGGTGCTGGTGCCGCTGGAGGTCTCGACGATTCCGGCGCCGGCCGGGTTGACGACCCGGCAGCCGCGCATGGCCAGCGAGCCCTGGAGGCGGGTCAGCACGGCGGTCCAGGAGTTGCCGGCGACCTCGCAGTCCTCCAGGGCGGCCTGTCCGCGCGGCACGTCGACGGCGGGCAGTTCCTCGTCCCGCCCCTGCAGGACGAGCCCGGTGAGCTGGACGGCCTCGGCGACGACCTGGACCACGGGGCCGCTGCGGGGCACGATGCGCACGCTGCCGCGGGCCTCCTCGGCGGTGATGGTCACCATCTTGGTGACGACCAGGTTCTCCTCGTAGCGGCCGGGCCGGACGCTGATCACCGCTCCGCTGCGCGCCGCTTCCAGCGCCTCGCCGATCGTGCGGTAGCCGCCGTCGCGCTGCTCCGCACAGACCGTCAGCACATGGCGCGTCATGGTGCGTTCTCCTCCGTCGTTCGTGGCTGCCGTGCCGGGGTGGTGCGGGTGGTGGGGCCGGGGAGGGTGAAACCGCGGCCGGTTCGGCCGGTTCAGCCGGTGCAGTCCGCCTTGACCGCGGATGCGGCGTGGTGGGCGTACGTCTTGGTGCTGCCCTGCCAGTCCTGGCCGCGGGTGTGCATCATCACCGCGATCTTGCCCTCGGCGAGCGGGTACGTACCGACGGAGACCCACTGGCCGCGTTGGCCGACCTGGTTGACGATGAAGTCGCCGATCGTCCCGGTGCCCGGGGCCGACTTGCGCTGCACGCTGTAGTGGGTGGGCGCGCCGCCGACCTCCTTGACGTCGCCGGAGGCCGGGACGTACACCGACAGCTTGCAACTGCCGGTCACCAGCGGGGCGGTGTTGAAGGTCCAGACGACCGAGTTGCCGTCGTCCTTCCTGGCGTCGCCGGACATCGGCACCGAGCTGTACTTGCCGTTGCAGCCGTCGCCGCTCCAGCCGCCGGTGCTGGTGCGCCAGCCCTCCTGGCCGCGGTCGAACCAGCCGTACTGCTGGGTGGTGGTGTTCCCGCCGGTGCAGAACACCCCGGCGACGGCCCGGTAGGTCGGCGCGGCGGACTTGGCGGGCTGCTGGACCGGGGCGGGGGGCTGGGCCGGGGCCGGCGCCTGCGACTGGGCGGGCGGCGCTGGCTGGTTCGGCGCCGGCTGCCCGGGGGCGGGCTGCTGGGCGGTCGTCGGCCGGGAGTCGGCCGGCTGCCCGCCGCCCGCTCCGGCGCCGCCGCCGGGCCGGGCACCGGCCGGGTTGCCCGCGGCGGCCGGAGCCCCGGGGGCGGCCGACGCGGTGCTGCCGTCGGTCGGGGCCCCGGCGGGGGCGGGGGCGCCCGGCACGGTGGCCCCGTCGGTCGGCGGCTGCGGGGTGCCGCTCTCGGGCAGCGCCGGACCGCCGACGTTGCCGTGCGCGTCCACGGCGGGGACGAAGCCCTCGCCGCCGCCGTCCGTGCGGCTGTACCCGGCCGGGGTCGGGCCCGCCGCGCTCGGCTTCTTCTCCTCGCCGCCGAGGTGGGAGAAGACCAGCGGCAGGCCGACCAGCACCACCCCGGCGACCGCCGCGGCGGCGATCATCGGCCGGGAGATCCGGCGCGGGCCGTCCTCCTCGGAGGCGGAGGCCGGCGGCCCGCCGCCCGTGGTGGCGGTCGCCGCAGCGGCGGCGGTGGTGACCGTGGCGGCGGTGGTGGTGGCCGTGGCGGTTGCGGCCGTCGCACCGGCCGCCGCGGTGGTGGTGGCCGTCGCACCGGCCGCCGCAGCGGCGGTGGCCGTGGCGGTGGCCGTGGCCGCGGCGGGCGCGGGTTCCGCCGCGGCGGACCCGGCGACCTCGGGAACCGCCCCCGTCGTGACCCCGGCCGACCGGGCGGAGACGGGAGCAGCAGCCGCCTCCGCCCCGGTCAGCGCGGGTACCGCACCGTCGGGCACCGCGGAGCCGGACGACCCCGCGGGCCCCGAGGACGCCGGGGAGTCCGGGTCCGCCGACCCGGACGCCTCGGCGGCCTGTGCGCCGGGGACCACCCAGGTGGCGGCGGGCAAGCGGTACCCGCCGCCGTCCGGAGTGTCCGGCTGTTCCCCACGGCCGTTCCGGTCCCTGCCCACTGTGGCCCCCTGGCGCTCGACGACGGTGCTCGACGGGGGACGCGCCCGCCCTCGGTCCCACAAACCGCGGCGGGCACGTCCCTCCCGTACCCACGGGCGGCGGCCCGCTCCGGGTTCAGCCGGTCGGCGCGCTGCCGCGGCCCGCCCCGGCGGGCCCGTCGCCGTCGGCCCGCCACACGGCCTCGGCGGGCTCCGGCGGGTCCAGGACGAAGGCCGCCGCCCGGGCCACGGTGTCCGCGTCCGGACCGGGTCCGGCCACTCCCCCGGCCCGGACGTGCGCCAGCAGGCCCGCCTCGGGCGCCACCGCGTACTCCTCCAGGTAGTAGGTGACGGTGTCGGTCCAGATCCACTCGCCGTCGGTGCGGTAGTTCAGCGGCACGACGCCCGTGCGGGAGGCGTCCAGCACGTCGTCCATCAGCGCCGGTGTCATCAGCACCGGCTCCCCGCCCCGCAGGTACGCGGTGAGCACCGCCAGTTCGGCCGGGTCCGCGACGGCCGGCCGGTCCGGCGCGAAGCCCGGCCCGCGCACCGGGTCCACCGTGTCGAACACCGCCGCGAGCCGGAACCCGCCCTGCTGCCCGTCCCGTTCCACGTCCGCTTCCCCTTCGCCCGGCCCCACCCACGGGGGCGCCCACCCACGGGAACGGCCACCGCACCGGCCGCCGTTCAGCCACCCTGGCCGCCACCCTGGCCATCGCTCTGACCACCGCCCTGGCCGCCGCCCGCGCCGGGCGGCACCACCTCCACCGCCTCGATCAGCACGTAGTCCTTGCTGCGGTCGTCGCCGGGGTCGACGACCTTCGTCCGCCCGGTGACCCGGAACCGCGCCCCGGGCAGCAGCAGCACCTCCTGCTCGATCGGCTTGCTCGACATGTAGCTGATGTCCCGTCCGCTGATCCCGTGCAGGGTGAGCCGGTACAGCACCCGGTGGCTGTGCGCGCCGACCGGGGCCTTCTGGGCGAAGCCCTCGGCGACGTCCTGGCCGGTGCTGGTGCTGGCGAAGGTGTGGAAGGTGAGGGTGTCCCGGTCGAGGAGATCGCTCAGGAACCTGCCGCCGCTGCCCTCGCCGCCCCAGGCCCAGTCACCGCGGTAGACGACCCCGCCGGCGGGCGGCAGCGCCTCCAGTGCCTCGGTCAGCATGATCGCGTGGAGCTTGGTCTCGGTGACCACGGACGGCAGGAGCTGCTGGAGCCGTGCGTTGATGTCCTTGACGACGAGGTGCTTGGGGCGGGCGGGCGGGTCCGTCGGAGCGGGCGGCTGCGCCGGCGTGTGCTCCTCGAACAGCGCGTGCACCGCGGGGTCCGTGAAGAACATGTTCGGCACGTCGAGGGTCCGGTCGGCCAGCTTCGCCCGGACCGTCTCGTCCAGGAGGCCCCGGATCGCGGTCGTCTCGTCGACGAGCGGCAGCCGGCTCGCGGTGCCCCGCGTGAACTCCAGCATCCGGTTGATCAGGCTGTGGTCGTTCCC
Source organism: Kitasatospora sp. NPDC054939 (assembly GCF_053610105.1). Lineage (NCBI taxonomy): Bacteria > Bacillati > Actinomycetota > Actinomycetes > Kitasatosporales > Streptomycetaceae > Kitasatospora > Kitasatospora sp. NPDC054939. The sequence goes on from NZ_JBSGXP010000014.1 coordinate 49,901, forward strand.
GCTGTAGGCGCGGACGGCCAGGAGGTGGAGCGGGCGGAAGTCCGCCAGCAGCTCCTCCTTCGGGCGCCCGTTCAGCCAGCGCTGCAAGAACGGGTCGTCGTCCCGGTCGCCCTCCACGATCTCCTGGTAGAACTCCTCGGCCTCGCGGACGGCCTCGCGTCCGAGGGCGTGCAGCGCGCCGTCCCCGCCGTCCTGCCTCCACCCCTGGGAGTAGAGGTGCTCGTGCGGCAGCATGCGGTCCGGGGCGATCTCGCGCAGGGCCGCCCGGGTGAACTCCGGCCCCAGGGCGTCGAGGCTGCGGTACATCGCCATCGCGTCGGTCAGGTCGAACGTCTTGCCGTCGACCCCGTGGAAGCCGGCGATCTGGGCGCCCCGGAGGATCTCGTAGAGCGAGTGGTCGCGGGGCAGGAGCATCCAGCCGACCAGCCCGACGACGAAGTCCTCGCGCCGCGCCCCGGGGACGCCGAGCCAGTCGAAGGCGCTGAGCATGCGGGTCGTCGTCCCGGAGAGCCCGCCGATCACGGGGATGCCCCGGCCGGCGAGGTCGCGGTACCAGGTGCCGCTCTCGTCCAGCTGGTAGCGGGCCGCGCCCTCGATGGAGCCCAGCGGGTACTCCGGCCCCTGCAGCGGCGGCAGGTCGGGGCCGTCGTCCGGACCGTCCCTCAGATCGCCCTCGCGCAGGTTGCGCAGGATCTCCCTGCCCTCGAACGTGACGGTCGCCCCGGTCAGCACGACCCGGCCGTCGGGGGCGGGTTCCTCGGCCAGGGTGTAGTGCAGGTCGACGGCGTCGGGCAGCTCCTGCAGGAGCCTGGCCCGGTCCGGGGTGCCGTTCGGGTGCCGCGGCACGACATCGACCGGGATCTCCCGTTCGATGCGGCGCACCGTCGGCAGGCCCTCGCGCTCCGTGAGCAGGGCGAGTTCGCGCGGGCTCAGCGAGGCCCCGGCCCGCAGGAAGCGCGCGGGGCTGAGCCGGTTCGGGCTCAGCATCTCGTCCGGGCGCGGCGAGCGGATGTGCTGGCTGCGTGCGAGTTCGCCGGTGTTCGCGACCAGCCCGGCCACCCGGCCGAACAGGTTCCCGAGCGCGAACGGGTCGTTCGAGAAGTTCCCGGCCTGCCGGGTCGAGACAGTCGACAGCACCGCCTCGACGAACCGGCGCTTCGGCCCGTACAGCTGATCGCGGTACGGCTCCAGCTTCGCCACGTCGAGGCCCAGGTCCCGGGCGGCCCCCAGATCGGGCCGGGAGAACAGGTCCTGGAGCACCGACTTGAAGGTACCGACCCCGTCGGCGACCTCTCCGGGCCCGCCGGTCCGGTAGTAGGCGGCGTTGTAGAACGCGGTGTACTGCTCCCGGAGGTTCCCGGTCGCCATCATCGCCCGGATGTCCGCGGTGGTCAGCCCCGCGTGCCGGATCTGGCCGGAGCTGGTCACGTCGTCGTGGGTGAAGACCTCCCGCAGGTGGGTGTCGTCGTTCCAGGCCTGCCCGTAGTGGGTGCTGAGCACGGTGTGCAGACGGCGCAGGGCCAGCGAGACGGCCGACCACTCGCCCCGGGCCTGCCGGAAGGCGTAGCCCGCGACCGCCAGCTCGAACTCCTCCGCCCTCGACCTCCAGTCGCTGTGCTCCAGGAAGGGGTTGCGGGCGAACAGCCGCGGCGGGTCCGCCATGCCGAACACGTGGTCGGGCGCCCCGGTGTCGGGGTTCCAGTAGAGCGATTCGTCGTAGCGGCCGTCTCCGCGCAGCTGCTCGTGCCCCGCGTCCTCCACGTGCGCCCAGATGCTCGCCCCGTCGGCCGGGTCGGCGGCCCGGTCGAACGGGGTCACGGTGTGCTGCTGCGGGTCGGCCAGGAGCAGGCTCCCGTCGGCGGTGTGCAGCAGCGTGTACGCGTGGCCGATCGTGCCGTGTTCGGCGGCGAGCACCAGCGCCCGGGTGCCCGGACCGCCCGAGCGCACCAGGTCGGCGACCGCCCGCAGCCCGTCCGGGCCGGTGCCGTAGTGCCAGGCCGGACCGAGGCGGCGGGACACCTCCCAGACGCCGTCGCGCTCCGGCAGGCCGTCGGCCCGGGTCGCAGCGGGGTGCGGGTCGCCGTCCAGGGTGTCCCAGAGCGCCAGGTTGGCGTCCAGGCAGTTGGCGGCGTCGCGCTCCGGGTTGAGCCGGGCGAGGAGCTCCGTGGTGACGGCCGGCGGCTCGTCCGGCCGTACGGCCCGTACCTCGGCCAGGTGCTCCAGCAGGGCCCGGTGCCGGTCGGGCGTCGGCGCGACCGCGCCCCGGTCGGCCGGCGGGACGGCGGTGCGGTCCATGGTGTGCTGCCGCTTGGCCGGCGGCACGTCGGGGCCCGGGCTGTCGGGGCGCGGGTTGTCCGGGCGCGGGTTGTCCGGACGCGGGCCGTCGGTGTCGGGGCGGGGGGCGGGCGGTCCGGACCGCGGGTCCGGCGCCGTCGATCGGCCCGACAGCACCAGCTCGATCAGGTCCGCGGTGACGGGCTCGTCGGTCCGCGCCCGGGTCGTCACCGCGGTGTCGTCCGCCGGGTCGCCGAACCTCATCGCCCCCGGGTACGGCCGGTCCTGCAACGGGGCTCCGCGGCCCGGCCGTTCCGTGGCCACCTGGTGCCCGTCGACCGGGGACCAGCCCTGCGGCCGGTCCTCCCCGGGCCCTTCGGCGGCCCGGTACGCCCCGTGGACGACGGACGCCACCGTCGGCGCGGCACCGGGCTGCTCCGGGTCCGCCGCCCGGTACTCCGTCCAGTGGCCGCCGGTGGTGAACACCGGCCGGCCGGCACGGTCGTAGCCGACCCGGTCCGCGACCACGAGGTCACCGGGACCCTCGGTGCCGTCCGCCCGCGGGACGAACCACACCGGCCGGTCCGCGGCCAGGGCGGACCCGCCCAGCCCGCGTTCCCTCAGCAGGCGCATGACCTCGGGCACGAAGTCCGCGTCGCGCGCGGTGCCGAGCCCGCAGGCGACGAACTGCAGCGTGTCCGTCCCGTTCCACTCCCCGGTCCGGTGCAGCTCGGCCAGCAGGGCCACCAGATCGTTCGGGCCCAGCTCCCTCCCGTCGCGCAGCGGGAGCCGGCTGGTCGCCTCCGTGTGGAAGGCCACCAGGAAGACGCCCTCGCGCTCCGGGAGCCGCGAGAGCGCGTCCGCCAGGGAGCTGCGGGTGGCCGCGGTCATCGCCGAATCGCTCAGCCAGCGCCCCCGGGCCGGGCCGCCGAACGCGGCCAGCGGCTCGCCCAGCGGGTGGGTGCCCCAGAGCGACTGCTCGTTGAAGCGGCGGATCTCGTCCCACAGCACCTGGTAGGCGGTCGGCGCCCCGCCGTGCTCGATGCCGTCCCGGAGCGCGCCCGCGACGATCTCCTCGATACGGTCGCGCTTCGCCTGCACGGTGACCGCCGCGTACGCCTGCTCCAGGCGGTCCAGCAGTCCGCCCATCGCCGACCTGGTCTGCTCGTCGGCTCCCTGCAGCGCCTCGTCGACGATGCCCCGCAGGGCCTGCCGCTGCTCGTCCGTGATCCGTGACCCGTGGTCGGGGTCGTGGGTGGCGACGAGTTCGTCCCGCAGGCTCCCGCTCAGGACGGGCCCCTGGTCGCCCAGCGGTCCGTCGGCGCCCAGCAGGTCGCCGTCCGCCTCCAGCGTCCGCAGCACGTCGCCGATCCACGCGGCGTCCGCCTCCAGGATCTTGAGCGAACCGTACTGCGCGTACTCGTCGAAGAGCTCCCTGCGGAACGCCTGGCCCAGTACCTCCCCCAGATCGCCGAGCGGCCCCTCGGGACCCAGCGACACGCGGACGAAGCTCTCCGCCCACTCCTGGCGCTCGCCGGTCCTGAACAGCGCGTCGCGGGGCTCCTGCCACCAGTTCCGGGGCGCGCCGATCGCCGAGGCGAGCTTGTGGACCCGGCCCGCGTCCACGGCCTGGTGGAACGCGAGCGCGACCACCTTCCCCTCGAACCCCCGGGCCCTCAGGTGGTCCTGGATGTAGTACTGGGCCGCCACGAGGGACTGCGCGCCCTGGACGTAGTCGATCAGCAGCACGTCCCGCCCGTGCAGGAACTCCGGGGTGAAGGTCCCCAGCGCCTGGTCGAAGTGCTGCTGCAGCCTCTCGTACTGGGTGCCGGTCGGCTTCGGCCGGGGCACCCCGAGGTCGGTCCTCATCCCGTCCGCGATCACCGACGCCGGATCCAGCGGCCCCGGCCGGAAGCTCGACAGCGGCATGGACACCGCGGCGTGCCGCTGCTGCAGGTGGGCGACGATCGCGGCGGGGCTGCGCCCCAGCCCCAGGTACCGGAACCGCTCCGGCGGGTAGGTGCGCTCCACCCACGCGCCCGCGCCCGACACCGCGCCGAGCAGCAACTCCTGCTCCTTCAGCTGCTGCTCGCCGTTGAAGACCAGCGCGTCCTGCCGGAACCGCGCCTGGTCGTCGGAGCCGTAGTCGCGCTGCGGGCCGTGTGCCAGGAAGTCCAGCAGCGGGGCCACGTCGCGCGGCTCCAGCAGGACCCCGGCCCGCGCCAGCCAGTTCTCGGCCTGCCGCGGCGTCAGGAACTCTCCGTCGCGGCTGATCACCTCGGACGGCAGCAGACGCGCCCGCCGGAGGACGCCGCCGACGTTCAGATAGCCCTCCAGCTCCGTGAGCTTCCGGGACGGGCGGGCGGGGTCCGCGACGAACCCGTGCTCGGGCCCGTCGGTCGCCTCGTCCCAGTACAGCGTCTCGGGGAACCGCCCGTCGTCCGGCCGCGGCGTGCCCGCGGCGTCCTCGACGTGCGCGAAGACGCTCGCCCGGCGGTCGGGGGCGGGCACCTCGCCGACCGGGGTCACCGTGTGCAGCAGCGGGTCGGCGGCCAGCACCCGCCCGTCGCCGGCGCGCAGCAGCGTGTACATCCGGTCGATCCGGCCCCGGTCGGTGGTGAACAGCAGGGCGGTGGCGCCCGGTTCGCCCAGCCGCCCCGCGACGGCCTGCAGCCCCTCGGTGCCGGTGCCGTAGAACCTGATGCCGGCGGACGGCCCCAGGTGCACCGTCGCGCGCAGCTGCTGCACGACCTCCCGGTCGGTGGGGGCGGCGTCGGGGCCGGGCTGCGGAGCGGCGGTGTCCGGTGCCTGGCGGGGCGGCGGCCCGGGCTGCAGCACCTCGCCCCGCAGGGCCTTCCACACCCCGAGGTTCGCGCGCACCGGGTCGGTCGTCCCGCCGTCGGTGTCGAGCGTCGCGAGCAGCTCCGGGGTGAGGTCGGTGCGGACGACGGGCCCGTTCGTCGCGAAGGGCAGCACGCCGTCCATGGGCAGGAGGCCGGCCGGGTGCTTCCAGGCGTCGATCTGCGGCCGGTGGTCCGTCGCCGAGTCCGCACTCACGGTGTCCGGCACGAGCGTCATCCGGTTCGGCCGGCCCAGGAACTCCCAGGACGCCTCGATGGTGTGCATCGGCGTCTGCTGCCCGGGGTTCACGGCAGCGGACCACTCGTCGACGGCGGCCGCCCGGGTCGGGAACAGCAGCGGGTCGATCACCCGACCGCCCTCCTCGGTACGGACCAGCAGGGCGACGTGGTGGCCCCAGCGGTACTCCGGGTGCAGCGTCGCGCCCACGTGCTCCGGGATCGCCCACACCTTGAACAGCTCGTGTCGACCCACCTCCGGGTACAGCTCGTGGACGATCTCCGCCAGGGCGTGGGCCCGGTACTCGCAGTTGTCGGTGAAGCTGCCGCCCTGACTGTTGAAGCGCGCGGTGACCCGGGTGTGGAGGTCGGCGAACGCCGCGTCGCCGAGTCGGGCGGGCGGGTTGCCGAGGAGCAGGTTCCGGTGGCCTTCCAGCGCGGCGAGATCGGCCGTGGGGAAGCCGAACAGCCGCACCGCGTCCACGGTGTGCGGCGAACGGATCGGGCCGAGGCGGATGAGCGCGGCGAGCGCATCGGAGAGCCGCTCCGTCGCCCTCAGCCTGGCGGGCACGGTGGTGGCGTCGGAGACCAACTGCTCGATCTGCGCCTCAAGCCGCAGCCTGCGGGCCTCCGCTCCGGCCATGAGCCGGTCGTAGGGGGTCGGCGTGTCGCCGCCCTCGTCACTGCTGTCGCTGTCGCTCCGGCTCTCGTCGCTGCTGGACGTCATGTCGGTGTCGGAGTCCGTCGATTGCTCCTCCACGACCCTGGGTCGTTTGACGGCGTCCTGCGATCCCTCGCCGACCCGCTTCCTCCCGGACAGTGCGACGGCCTCCTCGTCCGTGCGCACGGTGGTGCCCGCCGCGTCCCGGTCGGTGCGCAGCACGGTGTAGCCGGCGGGGGCGTCGGTCGCGGTGACCGGGCGGCCGGTGCCGACCGGGAGATGGGCACCGAGCGGCTGCACGGCGGGGGCGGCCGCGGGCGGCGCGTCCTTCGGCAGGCTCAGGTGCAGCCAGCTGCCGCCCTCGACCAGGACGGGCCGGCCGTGGCGGTCGAAGCCGGGCTGCTTTGCCACCACCAGATGCCCCGGCCCCGCGGTGTCCGCCACGTGCGGCGCCCGCACCTCCGGCACGAACCACAGCACGCCACTGGCCGCGTACATCTCCAGGTCCAGCCCCGGCAGCCGCTCGTGCAGCGCCTGCAAGGTCTGCGCCGCGTACGAGGCGTCACCGTCACGCGCCGCCGAACACGCCGCCAGCTGCAGCGGCCTGCTGCCGTCCCACACGCCGTCCTCGCGCAGCGTGACCAGCAGGTCGGCCAACTCGGCGGGCGTCAGCGCGCTGTCCCGCCAACGCGGGACGCCGTCACCGTCGGCGTGCATCGCCAGGGTGAAGAACCGCTCGTCCACCGGGAACCGGTCCAGGCTCTCCGCCAGCCGCCGGCGCACCTCCGGCGAGGCCGCCGGATCGTCCAGCCGGAACGCCCCCGAGCCCTCGTGGTGCACCACCGCGTCCCGCAGCGCCGCCCGCCGCTCGGCCGACAGCGGCGAGTCCGGGCGGGGCTGCGGCTGCTGGTCGGGCAGGGCGAAGTGCTCGGCGCCGGGGATCGGGCCGAGCAACTGGTCCAGCGCCCGGCGGAACTGGTCGTTCTCGGGGGCGGTGAGCGCGCTGCGCCAGGCGTCGAGGTACGGGGTGACCGGCCCGTCGCCGGCCTCCAGGTCGCGGATGAAGTCCGCGAGCGTGGCGATGTCGTCCTCCTGGCCCCTCGACAGGGCCAGCGAAGCCGCCTCGATCCGCTGACCGCCACCGTGGGATCCGGGGTCGTCGAAGGCCGTCGTCCATGGACGGGTGTCGCCACCGGGTCGGGCCGAGATGCCCGGTGTGCCGAGGGTGAGGATCTCCTGCCAGGTGTTGGCACCCTCGGTGACCACCAGCCGGGACCAGCGCTGGAACAGTTCCATCACGGGCGGTGTGACGCGGCCCAGTCCGAGCGTGCGCACCTCGCCCGCCGGGGTGCCCGCGAGTCCGGCGAGGACCGCCAGGTCGGCGCCGGTCGGCGCGGCTCCGCCCAGGCGGACCAGCACGGTGGGGGCGGCGCCCCCCAGCTGCTGCACGGCCGTGCGGAGGCGGTCGAACATCGTGCTGTGGTCGACGGTGTCGCCGGCGCTCGCACCGTAGTAGGCGGTGATCAGGCGGATCTCGCCGTCGCGGGCCCTGCGCAACAGGTCGGCGACCTGGTGCGCCTGCTCGGGGACGGGTGTGCCCTCGGGGTGCGGCCAGTGCTCCGCCACGTGGGCGGTGACGTCGTGCGGCTCGGGGCGCGGGACGATCGGGAAGGCCGCGAAGCGGTCCCCGCCGGCGTCCGGCCAGAGCGGAGCGACCTGGGTGCCCTCACCGGTGCCGATGCGGATCTCCCGCGGGTAGCGGTCCCACAGGAAGGGCTGCAGCACCAGGACGTGCGGCTGGTCGTCGCCCGTCATCCCGGCGATCCCCCGGTCGATCTGCGCGTCCCGGAAGTACTGGGCCGGGTCCGCGTGGTGCGGTGCGTCGAGGGCGGCGAAGACGGTCAGCGTCGAGGGCGGCTGCGGGTGGGTCGGCCCGTGGGTCTGCCCGGCCTCGCCGAAGGCGTTCGCCAGGTGGTCGGGCCCGGCCGTCCGGTCGGGGTTGTCGCCGCCGTTCACCCTTCCGGCGAAGTCGTTCTGGAGGGGCAGCGCCGGACCGGAGAACCGGGTGGCCTGATAGCCGGTCAGGCGGGTCCTGACCAGGTCCGGGTCGATCACGGCGCCGGGCCAGCCGACGTTCTTCCAGTAGCGCTCGACCAGGTGGGGATCGTCCTGCCCCGGAGTGCGCCGGGCGAGCTGCCGTTCGGCAGGGGTGAGCTGCACGGTCGGCGGTTCGCCGATCGGATGGGCCACCACCTCCAGCCCCCGGTACCGCCCGACCCAGGTCTCGTGGAACAGCCCGTACGAGTGCGCGGGGTCGCGGGTGTCGGCCTCCCGGCCGAGCTGGGCGGCGTAGAACGGCGTCTTGCCGCGGGCGTAGGACAGGTGCACCTGACCCGCGTAGCCGATCGCGGCGAGCCCGTCGAGGGCCCGCAGGTAGGCCACCTGGTGGCCCGTGCCGGGGGAGCCGAAGTCGACCAGGCTCACCCGGGGGAACCGGGCGGTCAGCGCATCGCCCCGGCGCCGGTCGGCGGGGGTGACCTCGGGGCCGGTGCCGGTGCCGGCGGGGGGCGCGGTACCGAGGTGCCGCGTCACGGTCTCGCGGGCGGCGGTCTCCTGCACCTCGCCCGGCCAGGCGAAGGGGGCCTGTGGCGCGCCCTGCGCGGCGGCCTGGTGCTGCCCGGGCGGGACCGGCGCGCCCGGCGGCGGGGGCGGGCCGCCAGGACCGCCACCCGGTGGCGGCGGCGGGGGGCCGGCGGGACCACCGACAACGGGCAACGGCGGAGGCGGCGGCCCGGCGGGACCACCGAGCGGCGGAGGCGGCGGCGGCGGGCCGGCGGGACCACCGAGCGGCGGCGGGGGCGGGGGCGTCGGGGCCTGGGCCGGCCGCCGGGCGGCGCTGCCGCCGGCGTCGTGGGCTCCGCCCCGGTTCCGGTCGCCCGGGGGCAGGTCGGGGCTGCCCGGGGGCAGGTCCGTGCGGGTGCGGTACTGCTGGTGGTTCAGGTCCCGCAGGACCGGCCCCGACCGCAGGACGTCCTCGATCCGCTGCAGGTGCCGCGGCAGGACCGTGAAGGTGTCGGCGTGGGCGGCCGGGCCCATGACGCCGTTCCCGCCCGGGTCGCGGTCCCGCTGCCGCAGGGCGGCGGTCCGCTCCGCGTACTCGTCGGGCAGGCCGAGGTAGTGCATCAGCTCGTGCAGGAGCACGCCGGAGGAGCTGTCGGTGTACCAGGTCAGCTGGTCGGCCCGGTCGTCGCCGGGCCGGACGGTGACCGTCCGGTGGGCGTCCGCAGAGTCGGCTGCCTGCTCCAGGCGCAGGTGGACCTGGTCGCCGTTCGGCAGCCGGAAGCGGCCGTTGAATCGCCCGTCGACCGTATCCCGGGCCCGGTCCCACACCCGGGCGAGCCCGTCGGCGGGCAGGGCGGTGCCGTCCGCCGCGGTGAGGTGCAGGCGCAGGGTGAACTCGGTGACCCAGTGGCCGGGTCGGGCCTCGAACCGCCGGACGTCGTAGACGATCGCGGTCTCGCTGCCCTGCAGGCCGCCGAGTTCGGGCAGCCGGGCCGCGTACCGGTCGGGCAGCGTCGGCCCGGCGATCTTCCCCCGGCCCGCCTGGCCGTCGGTGTCGGGATCGAAGCGCTCGGTCTCCAGGCGCGCCACCGGGGCGAGCGTCCGGATGTCCGCCCAGTCGTCGGACGGCAGCAGCGAGGGGTCCCGCGGTGGCAGGACGTGCGGCGGCGTCCGGGTGTCCGGGGTGGTGTCGGGGGCGGCGGGGGGCGGGCTGTTCGGCGGTTGCTGGGCGGCGTTCGGCAGCTGCAGTGCGAGGAGTTCGGCCGGCGTCAGCGGTACTTCGGTGCCCCGGAAGCGCGCGGCGTGCCCCGCCGACATCGTGACGAACTCGTCCTCGCCGTGGAACAGCGTCTTCGTGTTGTCGGTGAAGCGGCCCTGCAGATGCGTGCCGAACACCCGGTGGATCGGCAGGGTCTGGACCGTCACGTAGAACGGTCCGAGGGTGGCATTGGTGTCCTCCGGGTCCTTGTACGGCACCAGCAGGCTGAACGACTCGGCGGCTCCGCGCTGCCAGTCCAGGGGGGCGTCGTACTGCCGCTGCTCCGGGCCGTTCCGGTCGTTCACGCGGTCCTGGTTCTCCAGCCGCATGAGCGTGACGGTCCCGTTGTCGCGGTCCACGTTCGGCAGATCCGTGGTCCGCAGGAACTCGTAGGTGAACACGTGCTGGGCCACCATGCTGCGCAGGTAGGTCGCGTCGTACCTGGTGGCATTGAACGGACCGTCCTCGTCGTGGGCCTGGGTGTTGGCGGCCTCCCGGAGCCGGACGTTCAGGTTCCCGTGCCAGTAGTAGTCCTCCTCCATCCCGCCACCCGGACGGAAGTGGGCGAGCATCAGCTTCAGAACCATCGGCCGCTCCTCCCACGAGCTGGAGGACTGCTCCGCCGCCCACGCCTCGATCACGAGCGGCTTCCCGCCCTGCCCGTTCAGCCAGCTGTAGAAGCGGTCGGAGGCGCCGTCCGCGCCGCGCAGGGTGCCGCCCTCGAAGAGCGGGGCCGTCTCGCCCGGGCCGACCAGCGTGCGGCGCGACACCTCCTTCCCGTCGCGCATCAACGGCGGCCGTTCGACCAGTTGCTGCGGGAAGGCCGCCGGGACGTTGCTCTCGCGGAACGCCATCTGCAGGTACAGGAACTCGCTGATGTACCCGTCGGACCACCCGTCCGAGTGCAGCCGCTCGTACGTCTCCAGCAGGGTCCGGGCGGCGTCCCCCTCGGGCCCGGCGTGGCTCTCGAAGTGACGGGCCTGGGCGACGATCGCGTCCAGGCGGTCGCCGATCACCCGGGCCCGGTCGTGGTACTCGTCCGCCATACCGGCGGTGACGGGAGTCGTGCCGTCGGCGAGCACGATCGCGTTCGCGCCCTCGATCAGGACGAACTCCTGCAGACGGTGCTGCGGGCCCCACAGTCGTTCGATCCGGAGGCCGTCGGCGGCTGTCAGCGTCTCCGCGTACGCCGCAACGGGCTCGGGGGTCGCGTCGGTGCCGGCGTCCGAGTGGGGCGGGACATCGGCCTGTTCCGCGGGCACGGCTTCGGGCACGGGCTGATGCTGGGGGGCCGCCGCGTACTGCGGCCGGGGCGAGGACGGCGGCGACGCCGACCCGGTACCCCAGTCGTCGTCCGAGTCGGAGTCCCGGGCCGGGGACTGTGCGGGCCTGCGCCGGGCGACCGGGAACTCGGTGGGCGGGGTGTCGTCCGTGCGGGTGTCCTCGGCGGCGTCGCGGATCGCCCGGCCGGGGGCGGGCGGGCCCTGCTCGCGGGACGGGTCCGTCGCGGGCGTGCGCTCGCGCGGGGTGAAGGTGGCTTCGTGCTGCTCCTCGTGGGTGCGCCAGCGGTGGCCGTCGAGGCCGGCCGGGCCCCAGGTGGTGCGGTAGGCGTCGAACCAGTCGCGGCCGTAGGCGCGCTTGAGGTCGGCGATCCGCTCCGGGGTGAGCGTGCGGTCCTGGGCGAGGCGGTCGAAGCCGTCGGCGGCCTGCCGGAGCGCGGGCAGCACGGCCGTCTCGAAGTCGAGGTGGTCCGCGAGTTCGCGGTCGAGGCGCTCGCGGGTGCGCTCCCAGCGGTCGAGGCGCTCGGTCAGCGCCGGGCCGCGCAGGCCGTCGCCGCGCAGGGTGTCGGGGTCGGCGAACTCCTCGTCGAAGGCGGCGCGGATCCGCTCGGCGTGGCCCTCGCGGATGCGGTCGGCGGAGTCCGGGGAGAGGTCGCCGCGGGCGGTGGCCCGGTCGTGGGCGTGCTGCCCGGCGGTCTCCGCCAGGTGCTCGCGGGCGGCCCGCCGGGCGAGCAGGGCGTGGATCGCGGCCGGGTCGGCGAGGCTGTCGAGGGCCCGCTTGAGCGGGTAGACGCCGCTGTCGGGGTCGTGGTGGCGGTCGAGCAGGGCGTCGGCGCGCTCGGTGAGCTCCTTGGTGACGGCCTCGGCGTGGGTGCGGATCCGGGCGGCGTCGAGGCCGAGGGTGTCGGCGGTGCGCCGGCCGAGGGCGGGCGGCGCACCGTCCGTCCAGTCGTCGACGGCCATCCGGACGGAGTCGGCGATCCGCTGGGCGGTGGCCTCGCGGGCGGCTTCGACGGCGAGGCGGTGCGGCAGGTCGGCGAACAGGTCGACGGTCGAGCCGTCACCGTCGCGGTCGCGGTCGCCGCGGCGGCGCCGACCGGTGGGTGCGGGTTCCGGGGTCGGCGGTGCGCTGCTGTCGAAGGCCGACCAGAGCTTGTCGCGGAAATTGGCGGCGACGGCGTCCAGGCTCTGCCGGGAGAGCGGGCCATCGGTGCCGGCGCCGGTGATCTCCAGCAGGCGGGCGTCCCGTTCGGCGAGGCCGTCCCGCCAGGCGGTGCCGGCCCGCTGCTCGACCACCCCGGCGACGCGCTGGGCGGCGGTGGCGGTGGCGGTGCGGGCGTCGAGCTCCCGGGTCAGGTGGGCGGCGCGGCGGTCCAGGGCCTCGCGGGCCCGTTCGACCCGGTCGGGGGTGACGTCCGCGCGGGTGGCGAAGAGCTGCGCGATGTCGTTCTCCGCCTCGGCGCGGAACCGGGCCGCCAGCTCCTGGCGGATCGGGGCCAGCGCGTCCGGTCCGGCGTCCAGGCCGGCGGTGCGGGCGACGTCGGCGGCATCGTTCTGCGCCCAGTGGGTGAACACCTCGTCGAAGCGGCGGGAGGCTGCGCCGGCGGCCACCTCACGGGCGGCGGCCACGGCGATCAGGTCGTCGATGCCGGCGAGGATCTCCCGCCGGTCCGTGGGGCGGGCGACGAGTTCGGCGTGCAGGAGGTCGGTGGCGCGCCGGAAGACGGGGCTGTCGGGCCCCCAGCCGTCGCGCATCCGGGTCGGGCCGTCGGCGAAGGCGTCGCGCAGGCGGAGGTCGGCCTCCGGGTCGTCGACCAGGATCCGGCCGGACGGGGTACCGGTGCCGTCCGGGTCGGGGCCGTCGGTGTCCGGCCGGTCCGGGGAGGGGGTGGTGGTGTCGGTGGTGTCGGTGCCGTCGAGGCGGGCGTCGTAGGCGTCCTGGAGCTTGCGCTGGGTCTGCTCCCAGGCGGCCCGCCGGGCGTCGTCCTTCCCGGCGTTGGCGTGGCGGGGCGGCTCGGCGAGGTCGTAGGGACGGCCGGAGGGGGTGACGGGGGCGGGTCCCGGCTGCGGGTCGGGCTCCGACTGCGGCTCGCGGTCGGACTTCGGCTCGGGGTCCGTCTTCGGCTCGGGCTCGGGCCGGAGGCGCTGGTCCGGCTGCGACGGCGGGAGCTGCTGCGGGTCGTCCTCGTCCGGCTTCGGCTGCGGGCCCCGCTCGGGGCCGGCAGCGGAGTCGGGGACGGCGGCGGAGTCGGGGACGGGGTCGGGCCGCACGGCGTTCCCGGCGGACGGCCGGTCCGCGGACGGCCGGTCGGCGGCGGGCGGGTCGGCGGGGTCGAGGAAGACCGGTTCGTCCGCCTCGTCGGTCACCCGGGTACGGCGGCTCCCGTCGGCGGGGCCCGCGGTGTCGCCGCGGCCCGCGGTGTCGGCGGGGCCGTCCGCCGAGGTCCGCACCGGCCCGGCGCCCGCGCCGCCGGCGGTCGTGCCGGCCGTCGCCGTGGACGCCCCGGCCGTCACCGTGGAGGCGGTGGCCGGCGGGACGGCCGCCGGGCCTCCGGACTCGGTGCGCACCTCCGGGTTCGCCCGGCCGTCGACCGAGGAGTTCCAACTGGTGCGCCCCTCCGCGCTCGGCGGGGCCTCCGGGGTCTGCGGGACGGGCCCGCCCTCGGTCCGCCGGGGTCCGCCGGAGGAGGACGTCGAGCCCGCGGAGTTCGCGGAACCGGTCGAGGACGCCGAACCCGTCGAGGACGCCGTGTGCTGGCTCGCCACGCTGGGCGCGGGGCCCGCGGTCCGGATCGAGGCGGCGCCGTGGCCGCCGGTGCGCACCGACCCGCCGTCCGAGTCGGTGGCCACGTGCGCGCCGAGCCTGGGCACCGGGAACGGCGCGTTGTGGCCGGCCAGGTTGGAGGCGACGGCGAGCAGCGTGAGCGGGTGCAGGGGGCCGAAGTACTTGCTCTGGTCGGCGGTGACGCCCTCGTACTGGAGCTGCAGGACGAAGTCCCGGTAGCGGGTCATCAGCGGCGAGGCGGCGAGGTGGCCGACGTGGCTCATCCCGCCCATCAGGAAGCCGCCGAGGAAGCTGGCGCCGCTGGTGGTGAACTCGTGGTTGGGGCCCCAGATCAGGTTGTAGAAGCCCTCGCTGAGCATGTTGTTGGCGCCGCTCTGCACCATCTCGCCGAGCGCCCGGCCGACGACGAAGGCGATGTTCAGCTTCTCGGCGCGGCCCGCGAGTTCGGGCAACTGGTCGGCGAGGGTGCGCAGCTGCGGGGGGAGCGCCGAGGGGTTGTCCAGCAGGTCCTTGAGGGCCTTGGAGACGGCCGCCCGGCTCTCCGGGGACTTGGCCCAGCGTTCGGCGAACGCCTCGCCGACCTCGCGGCCGAGTTTGCGGGCCGCGGTCTCGCCGAGTTCGGAGGCGAGGTGCTTGGTGAAGATCTGCTCGAAGCGCTCGGCGAAGCTGCGTCCGGCGAGCGCGGCGCCCTTGCCGGTGGCGAAGCCGGAGCGCATGAAGCCGGAGAACTCGCGCAGGACGTCGTCGATGCCCTTGGCGAGGCCGAGGGCGGCCTTGTCGCCGAGTTCGCGGCCGACGGTCGTGCCGGCCCCCTTGACGGTCTTGGCGAGGGCGTTGCCGGGCAGGTCCTTGCCGGCGCCCTTGAGGGCGGCGCCCAGCTCCCGGGAGAGGAACAGCTTGCCGAGGCCCTTGCCGAACAGCTTGCTGAGGCCCATGCCGATGAGGGTCAGCGGGCCGGCGAGCACACCGCCGATCGCGCCGAAGATCGCCGCCTGCTTGGTCGCGTCGGTGTCCCACTCGGTGCGGTTGCCCTGGCCGAACTGGACGCCCTGGATGATGGCGTCCAGGGCCAGACCGCCCATGATGCCGAAGAAGGTGTGGGTCACGATGACCTGCACGAGCTTCTTCAGCAGCGCCCACAGGACGGCGCGCACGCCCTGTTTGAGACCCTCAAGGGCGAGCATCGAGCCACCGCCGGTGAAGGGGAACCAGAAGATCGCCAGCGCGATCTCGAAGAGCAGCTGGACGAGCTGCCCGATCGCCATCCACTTGGTGTACTCGACGGTATTGGCGACCTTCCCCGCAAAGGCGGCCAGGTCGGTGCACATCTTCCCGGCGGTGGTGAGGAAGTCCTCGTCGCCCGTGGTGCCGATGAAGCGGCCCATCTGCTCGGCGAAGGCCTCGGCCGCCTTGCCCTCGAACCGGGACTGGCAGAGGGCGACCAGTTCGGCGACGTACTCCCGCAGCTTGGGCAGGTCCTCGGCGAGGCCCAGGTACTCGTCGCGGACGTCGCGCAGCGCGCCCTCGTCCGACTTGGGCCAGGGCATGCCGGTGATGACGCTGAAGAACTGGGCGACGCCCGGGGAGACCTGGAGCGAGGAGTGGGGCACGGCGGACGCCTCCGGGCTGCGGCCCGACTGCCGGGCTCGGGACGGGACGGGTTCAGGACGTGACGGGCTGGGTTCGAACGGCGACTGCTCGGCGCGGAACCGACTACTTCGCCAGCTCGCCGGCCTCCTGGTCGGCGGCGTCGAAGATGTCGGCGGCGTTCTGGCCCTCCACTCCGATCACCCGGAGCTTGTCGCGGACGCCGGTGACGAGGGTGGTGAGTCCGGCGGTCGGTTTGTCGACCTGCTCGTGGTACTGCTTGCCGATCTCGTCGTCGCCGCCGGCGATGACGTTGCGCTTGTTGATCGCGTCGACCCGGGTCTTGGCCCGGTCGACGAGCTCGGACATCTCCTCGAAGTGACCGAACGCCTTCTTCAGGTCGCTCAGCTTCTTCAGCTGCTCAGCCATCGAACTCCGCCTGCTTCCCGGCGCGGCCCTTCCCGGTCGCCGGGTCGCCGCCCGGCCGCATCGCGGTGAGCGGCGCGAGCAGGGTGTCGAGGTCGAGCCCTCCGCCGGCGCCGAACACGTCGTCCTCGTCCCCGGTCAGCGAGACCCGCAGGGATTCGCCGACGCCCTCGAAGCTGCGCATGGACGCGGCGACCCGGTCGCCCATCCGGGCCCGCGCCTCGTTGAGGACGTCGGTGAGCACGGCGCTCAACTGGGCCGGTGCCATGGTCTGGTAGGCCGTGCTGTGGAAGGTGAGGCCGAGCACCTCGCCGTGCGGGCCGACCTTGGCGGTGACCATGCGGTCCTTGGAGGTGGCCGAGGCGGTGGCGGCGCGCAGTTCGGCCGCGGCCTCCGCCATCCGGGTCTGCTGCTCGGCCAGCGCGGCCATGGTCTCTTCGAGCTGTTCCATGAACGAGGAGGTCATGTCCCCGCTCCTTTCCGTGTCCTGAAGTCGGTCCTGAAGTCGGCTCTTCAGCCGAAAGTCGGTTCCCGGTGCCGGTTCCCGGAGCGGGGGGGGTGGGGGGGGGGGCCCCCACCCCCCCCCGCGGTCAGCGGCCGATCACGCCGCTGACCGCGCCGGTGTCGGTGCCCCACACCTCTTCGTCCTCGGCCAGCCAGGTGGTGCGCTGGCGTTCCTTCTCGCCCTGCCCGGCGCCGCCCATGCCCGCGCCGGCGCCCATCGGGGGCATCATGGGCGCGCCGGTGCCGCCGGTGGTGGCGACCGTGCGGCCCCGCAGGGCGGCCTCCTCCGCGGCGAGCGCGGCCTTGCCTGCGACGGGCACCTCGGTCGGGACGGCGCGTCCGGGGACGGCCACGCCGTCGACCGTCCGGCCGCCGACGCCGGTGATGCCGCCCGCGCCGAGCGAACGCCCGGAGCTGCTGCCGGGCAGCGGCACGCCGGCGATGCTGCCGCCGACGGAGCCGAAGGCCGGGCCGATCCCCGGGTAGCCGGTCCCGCTGCCGGTGGACGTGCCGGAGCCGCCGCTGCCGCCCCGGCCGAAGAGGCTGTCCATCCCGCCGAGCGAGGGCGCGCCGGTGGTGGGCGGCTTGACGATGCTGCCCAGCGTCTCCAGGTAGTGGCGCTGGTTGGCCTGCCGCTGGGTCTGCTCGGAGATCGGCTTGCCGTTCGGGTCGAGCAGGGTGCCGTCCTTGGCGATGGTGTCGCCCTTGCCGAGCACCACCGGGTTGCCGTACGAGTCGAGAACGGGGCGGCCGTCGGCGTCGACCACGGTGCCGTCGGCGCGGATCGTGGAGCCGGCCGGCACCTTGGCGTTTCCGCCGAGCAGACCGCTGCCGCCGGTGGTGGGCGCGGGTTTGGAGCCCTCCGGGACGGTGACCTGCTTGCCGTCCTTCAGCACCGGCTTGCCGTTGCCGTCGTACAGCTTGCCGCCGGCGCCGATGTAGCCGCCGGGCGGGATCAGCACGGGCTTGCCGTCGGCGCCGAGGACGGGCTTGCCGTCCTTGTCGACCACCGGGGTGCCGGCGCCGCCGCCGATGCCCCCGATCCCACCGATCCCTCCGGTGCCGCCGCCGATGCCCCCGATCCCACCGGTACCGGAGCCGCCCTTTTTGCCGCCGCCGATGCCGCCGATCCCGCCGGCACCTGAGCCCGAGCCGCCCTTGCCGCCTCCGGAGCCGCCGCCGATCCCGCCGATCCCGCCGCCGCCGGAGCCTCCGGAACCGGAGCCCCCGCCCAGCGAGTTGGGGTCGAACTTGCCGTCACCGGAGCCGCCGCCCGCCCCTCCGCCCGGCCCCTCCTTGGAACCGGGCGGGGGCGGCGTGGCACCCGGCGGAAGGGCCCACGGGGGCGTGACGACGTGGAGCTTGGAGATGGTCTTGTTGTACGCCTCGGCCAGGCTTCCGATCTGGCCCTTGGCCGGGTCGTCCAGGTGGAACTGCACCATGACGCCCCAGATCCGCTTGGCCTCGGCGTCCAGGGCGGCCTTGTGCCCCGCGGTGCCCAGGCCCATCGGCGTCGTGACCTTGCCCTCGGCGTACACGGCGTTGCTGAGGTCCAGCGCGAGGGCCAGCCTCGCGCAGTTGGTGGGCCAGGCGAACGCCCCCCAGAAGCCGTTGCGCCAGTTCTCGTAGGCGGCGATGGCGGCCCGCAGGGTCGCGTCGAGCTTGACGCGGCTGGTTTCCAGCGATTCGCCCACCAGGCTGGAGCGCTGGCCCGCCTTGGTCTCCACCTCGCCCTTGTCGTCCCGGTTGGTGAGCTGCATCCGGAGGTGGTCGATCTCCCGGCCGAAGGCGTTGAGGTAGGCGCGGAACTCGTTGGCCGCGCTGCCCTGCCAGGGCGCGTCCTCCTCGCCGTACTTGTCGACCCACTTCTTCACGGTGACCTGGGCGTTGTTCAGCCAGGCGGCGAGGCCGTCGATCGCCGCGGCGGCCTCGGTGAAGCTGGGGTCCGACACCACCTCGTTCCGGCCGGGCGAGCCCAGCAGCGCGTAGATCGTGTCGGGGGGCTGGTGGACGAACTTGCGGAAGGTCGAGTCCTCGGCCTCCAGCTTCGGGTAGTCGATGTTGAACGAGACGTTGTAGTACCTGACCAGATTGTCTGAGTTCGTGTACTTGACCCACATCACGACGTCCCGGGTCTTCTCCGGAAGCGGTTGCAGCCCGTTCGAATCGGCCACGATGTCGCCCCGGATCCACTCGATCCCGCCGGTCCCGGTGACCTGGTGGGCGGCCACCGGCACCTCCTTCGAGAACACCGACAGCAGCTTGTGCCAGTCGCCCCCGACCGCCATGCGCACCTCTCCTTCCGGGCCGGGGCCCGTCGCTTCCTGCCTACTTCTCGGTCATCAGGCCCTGGAGGATCTGCATCATCTCCGCGGCGGTCAGCGCATCGTCGTGGGCCTCCTGGAAGATCGAGTCGACGGCCCGCAGATCGGCCTGGGCCTTCGTCATCTGCTTCTGGAAGGTGGTGAGCAGACCGTCCAGGGTGGTGCACATCGTCCCGAACTGCTTCTTCAGCAGGGCGTCGGCGCCGAGGGCCCCGCTGCCGGGCAGCAGGCTCTTGCCGCCCTCCCCGGCGAACTGACGGACGGTCTGCACCGACGTGTCACCGAAGGTCTCCAGGAACGCCGCGATCTCCACGTTCGCGAAGCTCTTGAGGTCCGCGTCGCTGATCTCCAGGTCAGCCACGGACGTCCACCTCCCCGCCCTTCCCGGCGGCGCGCGTGGTCACCGGGCGCGTCACCCCATGCCCCGGCCGGCCCGGGCATCGGCCTCGGCCAGCATTTCCCGCATCCTGCGCAGGGTGTTGGCCGCTTCCCTGAGCTGGTCCGACATGGTTCCGTTGAGACTGGTCAGCCGATTGTGGAAGTCGGAGGCTGCGGCCTTCAGGTCACCCTGGAGTTCGTTCTGGGCGGACTTGACCTCACCTGCACACTTGGTCACGGCCTCGGAGAGCCCGTTCGAGGCCTGGACGAGGGAGTCCGCCGCCGCCTCGATGGCGGCGTGGTTGAGCCTGATGTCTGCCATGGTTCGCCCCTGGGGGTGTGAGAGGTTCCGGGTGGACGGGCTGGTGCGCGGGGGGTCAGCGCGGGATGTTGACGTTGAGGGCGTGGAAGACGTCGTCGCCCGGCCCGCCGGCGGTGCTGAGCGCGACCGCCTCCTCGTGGGCGTTGTTGATCATCTGGTTGCCCGTGGTCAGGCGAATCTGGAACTCGGAGTAGGAGCGCTGGAGCTGCCCGAAGGCGTCCTCCCAGGCGGCGACCCGCTGCTGGTAGGTGGAGCTGCAGACGGCTGCGAAGTTCGCCTGGATCTCCGTCTTGATGTCCCGGACGTGGTTGGCGGCCCGCTCCATCGAGCTCATGTGCGCGTCCAGGGTCGCCAGGATCCTCCCGGCCGCCGCATCGTCGGTCTGCAGGGCTGTCACAGGGACTCCTTCCGGGTCGGGAACACGTACGGCACCCGCCGTACGCGTGGGGCGGGGTGCGCCCACAGTCGGTTCAACGGAGCTGCGGCGCCGGGTGGTTCAGCGCGCGCAGACGGGTCCGGCGGGCGTACCGGCGGCGGGCGCCGCGGGGCCGGTCGGGACGGCTGACGCGCCGGTGAGCCGGTCGGCGTCCAGCACCGGCCCGGTCGGCAGCAGCGTCAGGACGGCCTCGGGCACCGCCAGCGGGGCGGCGGCTCCGTAGCCGAGCTGCTTGGCCGTGGCGGCGGACGCCAGCGGGTACTTCACCCCGGTGTCGGTCACCAGGTAGAGCGTCGCACCGGCGCCCGCGCCGGACAGCGCCCGGACCAGCGCTCCGGCGCCCGGTCCGACCGCGATGCTGTCGGCGGTCGGGCAGCCGGCCTCGACGCCGGGCAGGACGGCGGGCGGCAGTCCGGCCACGGCGGCTGCGTCGATCAGGGCGACGGCGGTGACCGGGGCCTGCGCGGTGGGGCTCAGGTCGGCGCAGACGGCCCGGCCGGCCGGCACGGTCAGCAGTTCGGGCGGTGCGGCGGGCAGTCCGTCGGCGGCGGAGGCATCGGCGGTCCCGGGGGCACCGGCCGCGGCGGGCGCCGTGTGGGCGGCCAGGTCGGCCGGGCTGAGCACGGCCGGCACGACCGGCTGCCCGCCGTAGGCGGCCCGCTGGGTGCGCGGGTCGTGGCGCAGCAGTTCGAAGGCCATCCGGCCGAGCGGGGCGAGGCCGGCGGAGGTGAGCAGGTACGGGTCGCCGGCCGGGCCGGTGAACAGCTGGCCGACGGTGGTCGGGCGGGTGCCGAGGACGGGCCCGCGGCTGCCGCGCCCCTCGGGTTCGGGGGCGGTGAGGTCCGGCCCGGCGGGCAGGGCGTTGAGGAAGGCGGCGGGCACCGGCCGGGGGGTGACGGTGGCGCTGCCGAGGGCCTGGCGGGCGCCGTTGCGCTGGTCGACGCGGAGCCGGCGGCCGTGCCAGAGGAGGTACTCGGTGCCGTCGGGGGCGGCGACCAGGACGGCCTGGGTGTCGGTGAGCCGGTCGCCGCGGCGGGCGGGGGCGACGGCGAGGGCGAGTTCGGGGGTGCGGGCGGCGCTCCCGGTGCCGGGGCGGCCGACGGCGCAGGCGTACCAGGGGGCGGCGGTGCCGACGGCGCCGGGTGCGGGCATGCCGTCGGGTGCGCCGGGGATGCCGATCGGGGTGCCGCGCGGGGTGCGGGCCAGGGACTTGCCGCTGACCTGGTCGACGACGAGCTGCTCGCCGGCCAGCAGGCGGGCGCTGGCCTCGTTCAGGACGGGGTGCAGCCGGCCGTCGAGGTAGAGGTAGCGGGCGCCGTTCTCCTTGACGACGACAAGGGTGCCGGGCTTCTTCCAAGCGCGCGCGCCGCCCGGCACGACCACCCCGTAGAGGGCGACGACCAGGGCGATCAGCAGGGCGACGGCCAGGCCGGTGACGGTGCCGCGGGAGGTGCGGCCGGTCGGGGTGTCGGGGGCGTCGGCCTCGCCGCGCAGCAGGCTGGTGCCGAGCCGGCTCATGACGAACAGGTGGGCCTGGACCTGGTCGCGCTTGGACTGCATCTCTCGTTCTCCCCCTCGGGCGGGACCGCCCTGGACGCTGTTCGTCGACGGCCCGGATCGCGGGCCGGGTGCGGGCCGCTCAGCCGCCCAGGCCGCGCAGGGCGCCGTAGACGCCGAGCACCTGGAGGGCCAGCGGGACGACGGCGATCGCCGCCAGGGTGTGCAGCAGGTCGGCGGCGCGGCCCCAGTACGGCACCATCCGGCGGCCGGGGACGGTCCAGGCGACGACCGCGAGCGCGGCGGCCAGGGCGAGCAGCCCGGCGAGCAGCAGCAGCCGTCCGCCGGTCGACAGGCCGAGGGCGAGCACGGCGGTCGGCAGCACCAGCCCGTACGCGCCCGGCAGGACGACGGCGAGCCGCTGCGGGACGCTGCCGATGGCGCGGCTGTGCAGCAGCAGGAGGACGGCGAGTGCCACCGTGAGGGCGGGGGCGGCCCAGCCCGGTCCGCCCGCGAGCGGGGTGAGGCAGAGCGCGAGGATCGCGCCGAGGGCAAGGTGGAAGGCCGTCAGGTAGCCGTCGGCGATGTCGCTGCGGGCCCGTACGGAGGCGGCCGGGACGGCCTCGATGCCCTCCTGGAGCTCCTCCGCGTTGCGCGGCAGGGCGGGCAGCCGCAGTCCGGACAGCCGGAAGCAGATCGACGGCACGAACGCCCCGGTGGCCACGGCCAGCACCGCGACCAGGGCGGCGACGTCGCCCGCGGCCAGCCCGATGAGCATCAGCACCCCCGCCGCGACGGCGTGCAGGGCCACCAGCACCACGCCGAGGAAGAGCGGCGCCGAGCAGCCGACCGCCGCGAGCGCCAGCACGGCCGCACCGGCGGCGGCGGACGCCCCGGCGAGCAGCCGGGCACCGGCCGCGCCCGGGCCGCCGCCCTCGGGCAGCAGGGCGCCGGCCAGCGCCAGGTAGGGCACCGCCGCGGCGCCCAGGGCGGTGCCGGCGCCGGCGTCCCCGACCGCGCGGGAGGCGCTGACGGCGCCGAGCAGGAGCAGCAGGGCGGTGCCGGTGGCGGCGAGTTCGCGCAGCTGCGCGGGCCCGGGGAGCAGCAGCAGGGCGAGCCCGCCGGCGAGAGCGGTCAGGGCGAGGGCGATCGCCAGGTGGTGGGTGAACGCCGGGCGCCAGGTGTCGGGGCGGGCTCGCATGCCGGTGGCGATGCCGTCGGCGAGGTCGTCGAAGTGGACCTCGGGGAGGGCGTCGCGGCGCGGGCGCAGGTGGAGGTCGTCGCCGTCGTGCAGGTCGAGGCCGTCGGCGCTGAGCTCCTCGTCCAGCGGCGGTCCGCCGAGGCGCTGCAGGACCCAGCCGTCGTGCTCGGCGCCCTGTTCGTCGAGGTCCCGGCCCGCGTGTGCGAGGACGGCCGGCAGCAGGTCGGCGAGCGGGACGTCCGCGGGGACGGCGAGCTCGAAGACCGTGTCGGGTGTGCGGAAGCGCAGGCGGCACAGTCCGGCGACGGCGGTCCCGTTCAAGGGTGTCCTCTCGGCTCTCTCGGGGGCTCTGCTGGGCGGTCGGGTGACCCGCCGGGGCCGGCCACGGGTGGCGGGCCGGCCCCGGCGGGCCGTTCTGGTCGGGGGCGCCCGCGCCATCGGGGGGAACGGACGCGGGCGTGCCCCCGCACCGGGAGACACGGGGGGCGGCGGCCGGCGGGTTCACTGGGGCGGCGGCGGGTTCACCGCGGCGGCGGCCGGCGGGTTCACCCGGGGCGGTCCGGGTGAACCCGGGCGGCGCGGCGCCCGTACTCCCGGACAGCGGCCCGTACGCGCAGGCCGCCCGGGCGGGTGCGGGAGCCCCCGGACGAGAGGCGCCGTCCGAGCGGACGCCGTACGAGAGCCCCAGTGCGAGGAGCCCCCAGGTGAGCGTGGTGCTGGTCAACCGTCCGCCCCGGCGCCCCGGCCCGGAGATGCCGGACGGGGAGATCCAGCTGCAGGAGCCGCCCGGTCTGCCGGAGGAGCAGGGCGGCATGGCGGGCGTCATCAGCATGGCGCCGATGGCGCTCAGCTCGCTCTCCATGGTGTTCGTGTTCCTGCGGCCGGGCGACAACGGCGGGGTCCTCACCTACGTCGCGATGGGCATGATGGCGCTGTCGGCCGTCGGCATGCTGGTGGTCCAGCTGGTCCGCAGCTCCAGTGACCGCAAGCGGGCGCTGCGGGCCGAGCGCCGGGACTACCTGCGCTACCTCGCGCAGGTGCGCCGGCAGGTCCGCCGCCAGGTGGCCCGCCAGCAGGAGGCGCTGGCCTGGCGGCACCCCGATCCGGCGGCGCTGGCCTCGCTGGCGCGCACCTCGCGGCTGTGGGAGCGGCGCAGCGCGCACCCGGACTTCGGGGACGTCCGGGTGGGGACGGGCCCGCAGCGGCTGGCGGTGCGGCTGGCGCCGCTGGCCACCAAGCCGGTGGAGGACCTGGAGCCGCTCTGCGCCCATGCGCTGCGCCGGTTCATCCACGCCTACGGGACGGTGCCGGACCAGCCGCTCGCCGTCCACCTGCCCGGCTACGCCCGGGTGCTGCTGCGGGCCGAGGACCGCGACCGGGCGCGCGCCATGGTCCGCGCCGTCCTGGCGCAGCTGGCGCTGCTGCAGGCGCCGGACGAGCTGCGGATCGCGGTGGTCGCGGACCAGGAGCGGCTCGCCGACTGGGAGTGGGTGAAGTGGCTGCCGCACGCCCTGCACCCGGTGGAGAGCGACGCGGCCGGGCCGGTGCGCCTGGTGGCGGGCTCGCTGGTGGAGCTGGAGCAGCTGCTGGGCGGGGAGTTCACCGGCCGCCCGGCGTACGAGCCGGACAGCAGCCCGGACCGCGACGAGCCGTACACGGTGGTGGTGCTGGACGGTCCGCCGGTCGCCCCGGGCGCGCGGGCGGCGCTCACCGGCTACCGCAACGCGACCTTCGTCGACCTCTCGGACGCCCTGGAGTGGAAGCCGGAGCGGTACGTGCTGCGGCTGCGGATCGAGGGCGACGGCCTGGCCATGGTCGGCGCGGACCGCAACGGCCGCGACGAGGTGACGCCGCTGGGCCGGCCCGACGCCCTGTCGCCGGCCGCGGCCCGCCGCACGGCCGCCCGGATCGCGCCGTACCGGATCGGCGACACGGTGGAGACCACCGAGCCGCTGGCCACCGACTTCGACCTGGCCGCGCTGCTGGGCATCCACGACCTGCACCGGCACGACATCGCCACGGGCTGGACCGGGCGCGCCGGCGCGGACCGGCTGCGGGTGCCGCTCGGCATCGCCGCCGACGGCACGCCCGTGGTGCTGGACATCAAGGAGTCGGCCCAGGCCGGTATGGGCCCGCACGGCATGCTGATCGGGGCCACCGGGTCCGGCAAGTCCGAGCTGCTGCGGACGCTGGTGCTGGCGCTCGCCCTGACGCACTCCTCGGAGGTGCTGAACTTCGTCCTGGTGGACTTCAAGGGCGGGGCGACCTTCCTCGGACTGGACCGGCTGCCGCACACCTCGGCGGTGATCACCAACCTCGCGGACGAGGCGGCCCTGGTCGACCGGATGCGCGACGCCCTGCACGGCGAACTGGTGCGCCGCCAGGAGCTGCTGCGGGCGGCCGGCAACTACAGCTCACTTCTCGACTACGAGACGGCCCGGGCCGGCGGCGCCGCGCTGGAGCCGATGCCCACGCTGTTCGTGGTGGTCGACGAGTTCAGCGAACTGCTCGCCGCCCACCGGGACTTCATGGACCTGTTCATCATGATCGGGCGGCTCGGCCGGTCACTCGGCGTGCACCTGCTGCTGGCCTCGCAGCGGCTCGACGAGGGCCGGATGCACGCCCTGGAGTCCCACCTGTCGTACCGGATCGGCCTGCGGACGTTCTCCGCGATGGAGAGCCGCGGCGTGCTCGGCGTGCCGGACGCGTACCAGCTGCCGTCCCAGCCCGGCCACGGCTTCCTGCGCAGCGACATCTCCACCTTGACCAGGTTCAAGGCCGCGTACGTCTCCGGCCCCTACCGCCCCCGCCGCCGGCCCGCCCGGCAGGAGGTGGTGGCCGGGCAGGTCACCGCGTACGGCACCGCGTACGTGCCGCCGCAGCGGCCCGCCGTGCCGGTCGAGGAGCCGGTGGAGGAGGTCCAGGAGGACGCGCTCAGCCTGCTGGACATCGCGGCGGCCCGGCTGGTCGACGCCGGACCGCCCGCGCACAGGGTCTGGCTGCCGCCGCTGGACGCCCCGCCGACCCTGGACGAGCTGCTCCCGCCGCTCGCCCCGCACCCCGAACTCGGCCTCACCACCGAGGACCCGGGCGCCCGCGGCACGCTCACCGTGCCGGTCGGCGTGATCGACCGGCCGTTCCAGCAGCTGCGCGAACTGCTCACCGCCGACCTGTCCGGCGCCGACGGCCACGTCGGCGTCGCGGGCGGCCCGCAGAGCGGCAAGAGCACCCTGCTGCGCACCCTGATCGCCGCCCTCGCCCTCACCCACACCCCGCGCGAAGTGCAGTTCTACTGCCTGGACTTCGGCGGCGGCACGCTCTCCTCGCTGCGCGGCCTGCCGCACGTCGGCGGCGTCACCGGCCGGCACGACCCGGAGCGGGTGGTGCGCACCGTCGCCGAGGTCAACGCGATCCTCGCCGCCCGCGAGGCCCGCTTCGCCGAACTCGGCATCGACTCGGTCGCGGCGTTCCGCCGGCGCCGCGCCGCCGGGGAACTGCCGGAGGAGCGGCACGGCGACGTCTTCCTGGTCGTCGACGGCTGGAACACGATCCGCCAGGAGTTCGTCGACCTGGCGCCCGCCCTCACCCTGATCGCCCAGCGCGGCCTCAACTACGGCATCCACCTGATCGTCGGCACCACCCGCTGGGGCGAGGTCGCCGGCGCCCTGCGCGACCTGCTCGGCACCCGCCTCGAACTGCGGCTCGGCGACCCCGTCGACTCCACGATCAACATGCGCGCCGCCGGCCGGGTCCCGAAGATCCCCGGCCGCGGCCTCACCGCCGACGAGATGCACTTCCTCACCGCCCTGCCCCGCACCGACGGCCGGGGCGCCGGCGCCGAGGACCTCGGCGACGCCGTCGCCGACCTGGTCGACTCGGTCGCCGCGCACTGGGACGGCCCGTCCGCCCCCGAGGTGCGGATGCTGCCGCTCCTGGTGGACGCCGCCGCACTGCCCGCCCCCGAGGGCCGGCTGCGCATCCCGATCGGCCTGCAGGACGGCACGATCGCGCCGCTCTGGCACGACTTCGAGGAGTCGCCGCACCTGCTGGTCGTCGGCGACAGCGAGTCCGGCAAGACCAACCTGCTGAAGCTCGTCACCGCCGCCGTCACCTCCGCGTACACGCCCGAGCAGGCCCGCATCATGCTCGTCGACTACCGCCGCGAGCTGCTCGACGCCGTCCCCGCCGAGTACCGACTCGGCCACGCGGTCGCCGGCGACGTGCTGCGCCAGATCGTCGACGGCGCGGCCCGCGCCATGGCCAACCGGGTGCCCGGCGCCGACATCGCCCCCGCCCGGCTCCGGCTGCGCGACTGGTGGCAGGGCCCCGAACTGTTCATCGTCGTCGACGACTACGAACTCGTCGCCAGCTCCGGCGGCAGCGCCGGCGGCCACCCCTTCGCCGCCCTCTTCGACCACCTCGCCCAGGGCGCCGAACTCGGCCTGCACCTCATCGTCGCCCGCAGCGCCAACGGCATCGGCCGCGCGGCCTCCGACGGGCTGCTACGCCGGCTGGAGGAGGTCAACACCCCCGTCGTGCTGCTCTCCTGCCCGCCCAGCGAGGGCTTCCTGTTCGGCAACACCAAGCCGCGCGCCCTGCCGCCCGGCCGCGCCCTGCACATCACCCGCCGCCGCACCGTCCAGGTCCAGACCGCCCACCTGGCACCGGACGGTGACGACCTGTCACACCACTAGCGGGCACCGCCCCCGGCCGTCCCCGGGGGTGAACCGGGGCCCGTCCCGGAGGGTGAACCGGGGCCCGTACCGCAGCCGTGGATCCGGTACGGGCCCGCCACGGATCGACCGGGCTCCGAGGAGGCAGGACGTTGAGCGCAGCAGCACCCCGGGCCACGGACGGGGCCGACGGTCCGGGGACCACGGTCGGTAGGGACGGTACAGGCGGTACGGGCGTTACCGGGGAGGGGAGTTCAGGGCCCGGCCGGGCCGCGCTGTACGGGCGCGGACCCCACTTCGTCATCGCCGCCGCGGACGGGCCGGACGGACCCGGACTGCCCGCGGAGCTGAGCGACGCCCTGGCCCGACTGCCCGCCGCACCGGACGCCGTGGTCGTGCTCGCCGCCACGCCCGACGCCCCCGCCGTACTGTTCGCGCAGCTCGACGACCTGGCCCGGACCGCGACCGCCCGCGGCGCCGGCACCCTGGTCCTCGCCGCCTCCGGGCTCGCCGCAGCCCCGGACGGCGGTCCGCGCCCGGCCGAACAGGTCGCCCGCCTCGCGGGCCTGCCGATCGTCGCCCCGGACGGCCCGGTCACCCTCCGCGCCGACGGCACCCTGCTCGCCACCGACGGCGACGGACCCGCGTCCGGTCCCGGGTCGGCGCCCGGCTCCGGCGGTTCCGGCTCCGATTCCGGCTCCGGCTCCGGCTCCTGGTGGAGGTGCCCGCCCGACGGCCCCGCCCGGCCGCTCGGCCCGCTCTGGCCACCCGCCCCGCCCACGGCGGCGCCGACCCTCCCCGAGGGCCTGGCCGCCACCCCGCTGCCCGCCGGCCACTGGATCACCCGCGAACCGGCCCCACCCCGCCCCGCCGACGGCTCCGCACTGCTGCGGGCCGAGACCACGGCCGGCACCCTGCTGCTGCTCGTCGGCCGCCCGGGCGAGACACCGCCGCCCGCCGACCGACTGGCCGACGCCGTCCGCCGGCTCGCCACCGACCCCGCGACCGACCTGCTGCTCAGCGCCCCGTGGACGACCGTCGCCGACCTCCGCACGCTCGCCGCCGCCCTCGCCGTCGAACTGCGGCGCCCCGTCCGGGCCGCCGTCGGCCTCCCCCTGCGGACCTCCGGCGGCCACTCCACCCGCCTGCTCGACCCCGACGGCCGGCCGACCTGGGAGCCCTGGCTCACCGAACTGACCGCCTCCCCCGAACGGCGCGCCGTGACCGCCTCCGCCTGGCGCGGCGACCCGCCCGGCATGACACCCCGCGGACCAGCCCTGTTCGAGACCGGCCGGCCCGGCTGGTGCGCCGAGGCCGTACCCGCCGGCCTCTGGCTGCGCCCGTACGACCCGCCCGCCGACCGCGGCCCGCGGCTGCTGGAACCCGACCCGGCGGGCCCGCTGCTGATCGTCGGCACCGAGCACCGGCCCGTCCCGCCGGACCTCCCCGCCCTCGCCGAACGGCTGCGCACCGCACTCACCGCGCCCGCCACCGACCCGGACGCCCCCGCACCCCGCCTGCTGCTCCGCGGCACCGCCCCGGAGCCCGAGCCCGCGCCGCAACCCGCGCCCGTACCGGAGCCCGAGCCGCTGCCCGAGGCCGAACCCGAAGCCGAACCTGTACCCGCACCCACTCCCCCGCCCGTCACCGCCGTACCCGCCGTCCCGGCCCGCACCGACCACGCCCGCCACCAGGCCGCCTTCCGGGCCCTCCTCGGCGAGCAGTTCCAGCGCTGCGCCGCCCGCGCCGACCAGGTGGCCGTACGGCTGCCCGCGCTGCGCCCCGGCGGCCCCGACGACCTGAAGACCGATCTGGCCGCCGTCCTCCTGCACCACGCGGACACCGGTGCGCCGGCCTCCCGCTCCGAACTCGTCGACGCGGCCCGCCGCACCGACCCCGGGCCGCTCGCCTCCTACCTGGCCTGCCTCGCCGCCGGGCTGCGCCGGCTGCCGAGCCACCACGGCCCGGTCCTGCTGGGCACCGACGCGGACCCGGCAGCGCTCGGTCACTGCACCCCGGGTGCGGTCCTCACCGAACCGGCACCGGTGATCGGGCTGCCCGCACACGACGTGGACCTGGGCCTGCCGGTCGAGTTCGCCGTGTGGTCCTTCACCGGCCGCCGGACCTCGGCCGTCGCCGAGGACGACGAACCCGAAGTGGTCTTCCCGCCGGGCACCCGCTTCGCCGTCCTCGACGTCCTGCCGGGCGACGGCGGCCCCACCCGCATCCTGCTCCGCGAGTCCGCCCTGCGGTCCCCGGCCCGCCCGACCGGCCCCGACGACCGCGACCAGCACCTCCGCCAGCGCCTCCTCACCTGGCTCGACCGCCGCGACCGGCTCGCCCCGACCGAGCGCCGCACCCCGTCCCGCCCCACCCGCTACCACCTCACCCCCGGCCTCCCCCCGTACTGACCGGCCCGGCCGTCCCCCTGCACCCCACCGCGCGCTACGAGATCCCCTGTCCCCGGTCGAGCAGGCGGATGTCGTAGAGCGGTGGGGCCGGGGGCCAGGGTGGCGCGGCGGCGGTGGCGGCGAGCCGGAGGGCGCCGAGCAGGGGTGGGCCGTCGGGGGTGCGGTGGCGGGCGTCGGGGAGTCGGGTGGCGAGGGCGGCGAGGGTCGCCGCACGGAGCGGGGCGAGGCGGAACAGGCCGCCGGTGAGGGCGATCCGGGGCGCGGTGAGACCGGTCGCGGCGGCCGCCGCGCTGGCGGCGATCTCCTCGCCCGCCCGCCGCAGCAGCCCGGCCGCGACCGGGCAGCCGTCGTCCTCCGCCGCCGCCGCGACCTCGGGGGCGAAGGCGGCGAGCAGGGCGGCCCGGTCGGCGCGGGGTTGGAGGGCGGCGGGCAGGCCGGCGACCGGGCCGTAGTGGTGGCGGGCGCGCACCAGCAGGGGCGCGGAGCCGCCGTCCCGGCCGTCGTGGGCGCGCAGGGCGGCCTCCAGTCCGGCGCGGCCGAGCCAGGCGCCGCTGCCGCAGTCGCCGAGGAGGTGGCCCCAGCCGTCGGCGCGGCGCCAGCCGTCCTGCGGGTGGCAGCCGAGGGCGACCAGGCCGGTGCCGGCGGCCACCACGGCGCCGGTCCTGGTGCCGAGGGCGCCCGCGTAGGCGGTGACGGCGTCGCCGGCCAGGACGAGCCGCCGGGCTCCGGTGGCCCGTGCGAGCGGGCGGGGCAGGCGGGCGGCGAGGTCGGCGCCGAGCAGCGCCATGCCGGTGGCGCCGATCGCGACGGCGCCGACCGGGGCGGTCGGGGGGAGCAGCGCCGAGAGGGCTGGGAGGAGGTCGGCGAGCAGGGTGTCGGCGTCGTGGCCGGCGGCGGAGGGCCGGGCCGGGGTGGGCAGTTCGACGGTCCGGGCGGCGGGCAGGCCGGTGGGCCAGTGCGCCGGGGCGACGGCCAGCCGGATGCCGGTACCGCCGACGTCGACGCCCACCACGACCTCGGCGGCGAGCGGGTCGGCGGGAGGCGGGTCGGCGGCGGGCATCAGGCGGGGGTCCGCAGCGCGTCGAGCAGGCGGCCGAGGGCGGCCTGGGTGTCGGCGAGGGCGTCCGGGTCGGGGGCGGGTGCGGAGGCCAGCCACAGGGCGGCCTCGTTCATCGCGCCGGACAGCAGGTGCGCGAGCGGTTCGGTGGGCTGCGGGGCGATCACGCCGGCGTCGACGAGCGCGGTGAGGGCTTCGCCGAGGTGGCGGGCGGAGTTGGCCTCGTCCATGGCCCGCCACTCGGCCCATCCGAGGACGGCGGGCCCGTCGACGAGCATGATCCGCTGAACGTCGGGGACCGCGGTGGCGGCGAGGAACTCCCGGCATCCGGCGCTCAGTTGCTGCCAGGGGTCGTCGTGGGCGTCGGCGGCTGCGGCAACGCGTTCGCCGACCTCCCGCTGCACCGATTCCAGGACGGCGCGGAAGACCGCGGTCTTGGAGTCGAAGTGGTGGTAGAGCGCACCCTTGGTGACGCCGGCCGCGCCGACGAGTTGGGCGAGGCCGACCGCGCCGTAGCCGTGCTCGGCGAAGAGCCGCCGGCCTTCCGCCAGGAGGGTCCGCCGAGTCCGTTCGCGCTGCTGCGCCCTGACGCCCTGCTTCTGGCCGTCCTGTGGCTGACCGCTCCGCTGCGGCCGACCGGGCTGTCCGTCCTGCCTCTGACCGTCCTGCCGGCCGCTCTGGTGCTGCACCGTCCGCTCCTCGACACGTTTGGCATACCGCCGGTATGTGAACTACGCTTACTCGCATACCGATGGTACGTGAAGGGTGATCCGCATGAACCTGACCGGCTTCTATCCCGTGCTCGGCACCGCCCGACTGGCGGAGTCCCACGACTTCTACACCCGCCTGTTCGGCTTCGAAACCACCTTCGAGGCCGACTGGTACGTGAGCCTGCGGCGCCCCGGCACCCCCTCGTACGAACTCGCGCTGCTCGACCACACCCACCCGACGGTGCCCGCCGCCTACCGGGTGCCCGTCCGGGGCCTGCTGCTCAACTTCGAGGTCGAGGACGTGGACGCCGAATGGGAGCGACTGGTCGTCCGCGCGGGCCTGAAGCCCGAACTTGAGCTGCGCAGCGAGGACTTCGGTCAGCGCCACTTCATCGTCGCCGACCCGAACGGCATCCTGATCGACGTCATCACGCCGATCGAGCCGAGCGCCGAGTACGCCGACCAGTACCTCGCGCCCTGAGCCCGCCACCCGCGGCCCTCACGGGGTGAGGACGTCCAGGGAAATCAGCCTGCCGGCGCGGAAGCAGAGCCGGTAGGCGTCGCCCGACCGGTCGTCGAAGCGGTCGGCCGTCACCGCGTAGTACTCGCAGCTCACGTCCGGACCACCGGGTTCGGCGGCGAGCGGGCGGTGGCCGGTCTGGTGGGCGGGGAGGTGGCGCACCACCTCGGCGCGGTCCTGACCGACCCGCAGCCGGGCGAAGTCGCCCGCGTCCAGCACCGAACCGGACGCCGACAGCATCTGCCGGCCGGTGAGGGCGGCGCTCAGCAGCGCCCCCGTCACCAGCGGCACCGCCACCGCGAGAGCCAGCGCCCGCCGGGTACGGCGCCGGGCCCGGCGGTACTCCTGCTGCGGCCGGCCGGGGCCCACCGGGGAGGCCGCCGGCGACGGCGGGACGGGCGCGGGCCGGACCGGGGCGGCGTGCGGCAGCCGGGCGGACACCGCGAAGCCCGCCCCGCGCGGTCCGTACGTGAAGCTGCCGCCGGCGAGCCGGACGCGCTCGGCCAGCCCGATCAGCCCGTACCCGCCGTACGACGCCTGGCCGTTCACCGCCGAGCCGGAGCCCGCAGGACCGGACCCCGCCAGGCCGTTCACCACCGGGCCGGACACCACCGGGCCGGGCGCCGAAGAGCCGCCCCCGGACCGGCCGGGCGCCGGCGGGCCGTTCTCCACCACCACCGCGGTCTCCCCGTCGCCGTGCACGACCCGGACGCTCGCCACCGCGGCGGGCGCGTGCTTGGCGACATTGGTCAGCGCCTCCTGGACGACCCGGTGGACGGCCGGCTCCACCACGGTGGGCAGGTCCGCGACCGGGCCGTCGACGCTCAGCTCCACCGCCAGCCCGGCGGCCGACGCCTCGGCGACCAGCCCGGCCAGGGTGTGCGGCCCGGTGGTGGCCGGTCGGTCGTCCGCGCCCTCGCGCAGGACGCCGACCACCTCGCCGAGCCGTTCCACGGAGGCCGCCGCCCGGGCCCGGAGGTCGCCCGCGGCCCGCCGGTGCTCCTCGGCGAGGCCCGGCGCGAGCTTCAGCGCCCCGGCCGACAGTGCGATCAGGCTGAGATCGTGGCCGAGCACGTCGTGCATGTCCTGGGCGATCCGGGCGCGTTCGCGCAGGCGGGCCCGGTCGGCGATCAACTCGTGCTCGCGCTGCAGCTGTTCGGCGCGTTCCCAGCCGGCCCGGGCCAACTCCCGGCTCTGCCGCCAGAACCGGCCCGCGAACCAGGGCAGCAGCACGGCGAGCACCAGCACCGCGACGAACCGACCGCCCAACGGCAGCCAGCCGGGCACCACGGACACCGCGATCACCCCCGCGGCGACGACCGCGACGAGCACCAGCACCGTCGGCCCCGTCCGCCCGGGCCGCCGGCCCGCCAGAAGCGCCGCCACCGCCGTGGGCGCCGCCCACCAGAGGTGCGCCAGACTCAGCCCGGCCGCGAACAGCGCGGCAGCCGTCAGCAGGTGTCCCGGGTCCCGTGCCCACTGCCGCATGCTCTCGATCGTCGTACCGTCCACGGGGACGACGCTACGGGCCCGGGGCAGGCCCCCGACACTGTCGAAAGTCGTACCCGCCCCGGACCACCCGGCGGTTCCCCATCGCGGCCGACGGTTCCGGGCTGCACTGCCGGGCCCCTGTCAGCCCCCGGTCAGCCCCCGGTCGCGGCCGTCGCGCCCGCGCTCGCCACGGGGAGGTCGTCGGTGGGCTTCAGCTCGGTCGGCCGCTTGCGCGCACCGAACAACCACCCCGCCAACGGCTCCACCCACCGCGCAGCCAACGGCCCCATCACCACCAGCAACAACACATACGCCGTCGCCAACGGCCCCAACCCCGGCTCGATCCCCGCCGTCACCGCCAACCCCGCAATCACGATCGAGAACTCACCCCGCGCCACCAACGCACCACCCGCACGCCACCGCCCCCGCACCCCGACCCCCGCACGCCGCGCAGCCCAGTACCCCGTCGCCACCTTCGTCACCGCCGTCACCACCGCCAACCCCAACGCCGGCAACAACACCGGCGGAATACTCGC
>NZ_JBSGXP010000015.1:0-81853 GCF_053610105.1 Kitasatospora sp. NPDC054939
GGGGGGGGGGGTTTGGTGGTTGGGGCGGGGGGGGGCGGGGGGCGGGGGGGGGGTTTCGCTGGTGCCCCCCCGGCGGGGGGGGCGGGCCCGCGGGCGGGCCGTCGCGCTCCTGGTGTCGGTGCTGGGTCCTGCGGTGATGCAGTACTCCTTCGTGGTTCGTGCGTGCCGTGGTTACAGATGTGCGAGCTTGTAGAGGACGGGCGCGGCCTCCCTGAGGGTGGCCCACTCCTCCTCGCTGAGCCCCTGCGCCAGCTCCGCCAGCCAGGCGTTCCGGCGCTTCCGGCTCTCCGCGAGGATCTCCTCGGCCTGCTCGGTGCTGCTGACGACCACCTGGCGGCGGTCCTCCGGGTGCGGCTCGCGCCGGACCAGCCCCTTCTCCTCCAGCATGGCCACGATCCGGGTCATGGACGGCGGCTGGACGTGCTCGCGCCGGGCGAGCTCGCCGGGGGTGGCCCTGCCGCAGCGGGCGAGGGTGCCCAGCACCCCGATCTCGGTGGGGCTGAGCGACTCCTCGACCCGCTGGTGGCGCAGGCGTCGGGAGAGGCGCATGGCGGACGATCGCAGCTGACTGACCGCTGCGAGGTCCTGCTCGGACATCTCGGGCATGTCCTTAGACTACGTCATTACTTTCGCTAAGGAAAATCGTTAACCGAGGCCCCGGGCGCCCCGGCAACCCCTCCGACCCCGCGGACGCGCCGCGCGGGGCGTGCGGCGGGATGCTGGACATGATCCGACTCAGCAGAAGGGCCGACCAGAAATGTCCGACCTAGCCCCCGAGCCCAACGGCGCCGGCTTCGCCCGGCTCGCCATGGTCACCATCGACTGCGCCGACCCGGTCGCCCTGGCCGCCTTCTACGGTGAGCTGCTCGGCTGGGAGACGCGGCACGTCGACGAGCACTTCGCCATCCTCGACAACCCCGAGGGCGGCAGTCCGCTCGGCTTCGGCCGCGTCCAGGGCTACCACCCCGAGCCGTGGACCGAGCCGGACGGCAGCAAGCACTTCCACCTGGACTTCTACGTCGACGACCTCGACGAGGCCACCACCCGGGCGCTCGCCCTGGGCGCCACCGAGCCGCAGTACCAGCACGGCCGCATGCTCAAGGTGCTGATCGACCCGGCCGGCCACCCGTTCGGGCTAGCGCCGCTGGATGCCTGACCCGGTCCCGCCCCCGCGGACCCGGCCGCCGTCCCCGCGCGCCGAGCCCGCCCGGCCGCCGTCCGGGAGGGCCCGGACGGCCGCGGGGCGGGCCGTCCGGTCAGCGCGGGAACGCCCGCCGCGCCCAGGTGGTGTGCTCGCGGGAGACCGCATCCTCGGCCTCGGCGGCGAGCCGCGCCCAGCGCGCCTCGGCGTCCGGCGCCTTCGCATCGAGGTCGGTGAGCTGGTTCCCGACGTTCTCCAGCTCCCGGGCCGCCAGCTGGTACGCGGTGGCGAGCGGGCGCAGCTGCTTGAGCTGGGTCCAGGCGATGATCGAGGCCGCCGCGGCCGAGCTGGCGCCGAAGACGTGGACCTCCAGCGCGCCCGCCGCCTGGGCGACCGCGGCCGCCCCGCCGACGATGATCAGCGCGGCGATCCCGAGGCCCCACGAGACGGCCTGCGAGTCGCAGGCGTCCGCCCTGGCGCGGTACCAGGTGCGCTGCCCCTCGACCCGGGTGCGCAGGTAGAGCGTGCGGCGGGAGGTCAGGCTGCCGGCCCGCACCCGGCGCATCTCCGGGGTGATCTCCGGTTCGGTGCCGGGCGGCACGATCTCCGGGTCCTCGAAGGCCCGCAGGACGTCGGCGACCTGGAGCAGGTAGCCGCGGTCGACCTCCTCCGACTCGGCCTCCCCGTCGAACGGCCGGGCCCGCACGGTGTACTTCCAGGCCAGCGTCTTCACCGACTCGGCCGCCGCCCGCGCCTCGTACCAGCGCCCCTGCGGGTTGCTGCCGCGCAGCCGCCACCAGAAGTAGCCGGCGACCAGGAAGGCCGCGACCGAGAACAGCGGGGTGACGTCGGCGTCCCCCTTCTGGTCCGGCCCCGGCAGCGTGCCGATCGCGGCGGCGAGCACCAGCATGGCGATCAGCCCCCGGTACCAGCGTAGGGTGCGCCGCTGGCCGTCGAGCGAGGCCTTGTCGGCCGTCCAGAAGAGCTCCGGGAGCAGCTTCGCCTCGTCTCCCCCTGGCGGATCCAGTTGCACCATCGACCGAGCCCCCTCCTCGTCTCCCGTCAGAGGAGTATGCCCATCGCCCAACTGGCCTACACGACCCGGAGGTTGCGTGGCTGATTGCCCATCATCTCCGTAACCGCTATAAAGGGTTACATGCCCCTGCACTGGAAGCTCGTCATCGACTGCACCGACCCGATCGCCCAGACCGCCTTCTGGGCCGCCGCCCTCGGCTACACCGTCGAGGACCACAGCGAGCTGATCGGCCGCCTGCGCGCCGCGGACCAGGTGCCCGCCGACGCCGTCACCGAGGTCGACGGGCACGCCGCCTGGCGCACCCTGGCCGCCGTCCGCCACCCCGACGACCCGTACGAGCGGGCCACCGGGATCGGGCTCGGCCGCCGACTGCTCTTCCAGGCCGTCCCCGAGCCCAAGCAGGGCAAGAACCGGCTCCACATGGACCTGCACACCGAGCCCGGCACCCGGGACGCCGAGGCCGAGCGGCTGCGCGAACTCGGCGCCACCGTCCTGCGCCACGTCCAGGAGCCCGGCACCGACCACCTGGTGATGGCCGACCCCGAGGGCAACGAGTTCTGCGTGCAGTGAACCGCCCCCGGCAAGCCGAACGGCCCCGCGCTCCGGTCGGAGCGCGGGGCCGCAGGGGCACCGAAGGGCGTCAGCCGAGGCCGAGGGCCGGCATCAGGTAGTAGAAGGCGAACACCGCGGACACCGCGTACAGCGCCGGCGGCACCTCGCGGCCCCGGCCGACGGCCAGGCGCAGGATGCAGAAGGTGATGAAGCCGAAGCCGATGCCGTTGGTGATGGAGTAGGTGAACGGCATCATCACGATCGTGAGGAAGGCCGGGATCGCGATGGTGTAGTCCGTCCAGTCGATGTCGCGCACCGAGTTGGCCAGGATCAGGAAGCCGACCGCGACCAGGGCCGGGGTGGCCGCCTGGGCGGGCACCATGCCCGCCAGCGGGGTGAGCAGCAGCGCGACCAGGAAGAGCGCGCCGGTGACCAGCGAGGCGAAGCCCGTCCGGGCGCCCTCGCCGACGCCCGCGGTGGACTCGACGTAGCAGGTGTTGGCGGAGCAGGAGGTGGCGCCGCCCGCGGCGGTGGCGATGCCGTCGACCATGAGGACCTTGTTGATGCCCGGCAGGTCGCCCTTGGCGTCCAGCAGCTTCGCCTCGTCGGCGACGCCCAGGATGGTGCCCATCGCGTCGAAGAAGCAGGACATCAGCACGGTGAAGACGAACAGGCAGCCGGTGAGGACGCCGACCTTCCCGAAGCCGCCGAACAGGCTGACCTCGCCGACCAGGCCGAAGTCGGGCAGGTCGACCGGGCGGTCCGGCCAGGCGGGGACGGTCAGGCCCCAGGCCTGCGCGGGCAGGTCGGCGAGCTGCTGGATCAGCAGCGCGAGTCCGGTCATCGCGACGATGCTGAGCAGGATGGCGCCCGGCACCTTGCGGACGATGAGCACCAGGGTCAGCACCAGGCCGAGCACGAAGACCAGCACCGGCCAGGTCTGCAGGTGGCCGTTGGCGCCGAGCTGCAGCGGGACGGTGGTGTGCGCGGCGTCCGGGATGCGGCTGACGAAGCCGGCGTCGACCAGGCCGACCAGGGTGATGAAGAGGCCGATCCCGATCGCGATGGCCTTGCGCAGGCCGAGCGGTACCGCGCTCATGACCCGTTCGCGCAGGCCGGTGGCGACCAGCAGCATGATCGCGATGCCGGCCAGCACCACCATGCCCATGGCGTCGGCCCAGGTCATCCGGGGGGCGAGCTGGAGGGCCACGATGGTGTTGACGCCCAGGCCCGCGGCCAGGCCGATCGGGACGTTGCCGATCACGCCCATCAGCAGGGTGGTGAGGCCCGCGGTGAGGGCGGTGGCGGTGGCCAGCTGGGCGGAGTCGAGCTTGGCGCCGGTCATGTCGACGGCGTTGCTCAGGATGATCGGGTTGAGCACCAGGATGTACGCCATGGTGAAGAAGGTGGCGACACCGCCGCGGACCTCGCGCGCGAAGGTGGAGCCCCGCTCGCTGATCCGGAAGAAGCGGTCCAGTCCGCCGGCGGGGGGTGGCGGGGTCCGGGAGGGCTCGGGCGACTCGACGGTCGGCTGGGCCGTAGGCATGCGTGCGTCCTCTGGTGGGGGCTGAGGAGGGGTGGCGCCCGGAGCGGCGGCGGGCCGGGCGGGGCCCGGCGGCACGGAAGCCATGGGCATGGCACGGCCAACCGGAATCATCAGTATGAATTCCCGGATCGTGCACGCGCTATCTTCGCGCGTAGACACCCCGCCACGGCGAGCGGCGGGCCGGACGGCGGGCCCGGCGGACCCGAGCCGTACGCTTGGCCCCATGCCGAAGAGCCCGCTGCACCCCTCGCCCCCTCCCCTGGAGGCCAACGACGTCGCCATCGTCGGCGGCGGCACGGTGCTGTGGTTCGTGGCCTTCCTGGTGCTGCTGCCCTTCCGCGGCAGCCTCGACGACCACGGGTACGGCAACTGGCCGTGGATCTGCCTGGCCGGCGCCGGACTCGGCCTGATCGGCCTCTGGTACTGCCGCGCCCGCCGCGACGCGATCAACCGCAGCCGGGCCGCCGCGGAGCCCGCGCCGGGGCCCGGTGGAGCGGGCGGCAACGGGCCGGACGGCGCCGGCCAGGACCCCGCCACCCGGTCGGACTGAATCCCCCCACAGCGGGACGCACCGGACAGGGGCCGCCCTTAGAGTCGGTGCCATGACGCACCCCGCGGAAGAGACGTCCGGTGAGCACCACCACGACGGCGCCCACCCGCTCGGGCTGCTGCCCGGACGGCGCGGCGGACTCACCGCCGCCGAGGTGGCGGAGCGGGTCGCCCGCGGCGACGTCAACGACGTCCCGGTGCGCTCCAGCCGCTCCGCCTCGGAGATCGTCCGGGCCAACGTCTTCACCCGGTTCAACGCGATCATCGGCGTGATGTTCGGCATCATCCTGGTCGTCGGCCCGATCCAGGACGGCCTGTTCGGCCTGGTCATCGTCGCCAACACGGCGATCGGCATCGTCCAGGAGCTGCGCGCCAAGAAGACCCTCGACGGCCTCGCGCTGATCGGCGAGGCCAGACCGCAGGTCCGCCGGGACGGCACCGTGCAGCAGGTCCCGACCGGGCGGATCGTGCTGGACGACACCGTGCTGCTCGGCATCGGCGACAAGGTGGTCGTCGACGGCGAGGTCACCGAGGCGGACGGCCTGGAGATCGACGAGTCGCTGCTCACCGGCGAACCCGACCCCGTCCTCAAGCAGCCCGGCGACCAGGTGATGTCGGGCAGCTTCGTGGTCGCCGGGGCGGGCGCCTTCACCGCCACCAAGGTCGGCCGGGCCGCCTACGCCGCCCAGCTCGCCGAGGAGGCCAGCCGGTTCACCCTGGTCCGCTCGGAGCTGCGCAGCGGCATCGACAGCATCCTGCGCTTCATCACCTGGCTGCTGGTGCCCACCGCGATCGGCCTGATCATCAGCCAGCTCGCGGTGGAGGGCCGGGACTGGCAGGAGGCGGTGCGCCGGATGGTGGCGGGCATCGTGCCGATGGTGCCCGAGGGCCTGGTGCTGCTGACCTCGGTCGCCTTCGCGATCGGGGTGATCCGGCTGGGCCGCAAGAAGTGCCTGGTGCAGGAGCTGCCCGCGATCGAGGGCCTGGCCCGGGTGGACACCGTCTGCCTGGACAAGACCGGCACCCTCACCGAGGGCGGCATGGACGTGGTCGACCTGCGCCCGATCGCGCCCGCCGCCGACCGGCCCGAGGAGGACGGCCCGGAGAGCACCGACGGGCACCTGCGCCCCGGCGCGCCGCTCGCCCGGCACCTGCTCTCCGACCCTGCCGTCCTGCAGCAGGCGCTCGGGGTGATGGCCGGCGCCGACGCCCGCCCCAACCCCTCCATGCAGGCCGTCATCGACGCGTACGGCAGCGGCGACGGCGCGGGCAGCGGCTGGCGGGTGATCGAGGCGGTGCCGTTCTCCTCGGCCCGCAAGTGGAGCGGGGTGCAGTTGCTGGAGCCGCAGGGCAGCGAGGCGAGCTGGCTGCTCGGCGCCCCCGACGTGCTGCTGCCGGACGGCCACCCGGCGCTGGCCGAGGTGGACGAGCTCGGCGCCCGGGGCCTGCGGGTGCTGCTGCTCGGGCGCACGCCCGTCCCGCTGGACTCGCCCGACCCGGCCGCCGGGCTGCAGCCGCTCGCCCTGGTGGTGCTGGAGCAGCGGCTGCGCCACGACGCGGCCGAGACCCTGCGCTACTTCGCCGGCCAGGACGTCGAGGCCAAGGTGATCTCCGGCGACGCGGCGGTCTCGGTCGGCGCGGTCGCCGCCCACCTGGGCCTGCCCGGCGCCGACCACCCGGTGGACGCCCGCACGCTGCCCGCCGAGCGCGAGCCGCTGGCCGACCTCGCCGAGCGGACCTCGGTGTTCGGGCGGGTCACCCCGCAGCAGAAGCGGGACCTGGTCGGCGCTCTGCAGTCGCGCGGGCACACCCTGGCGATGACCGGCGACGGCGTCAACGACGTGCTGGCGCTGAAGGACGCCGACATCGGGGTGGCGATGGGCTCGGGCAGCGACGCGACCCGGGCGGTCGCCCAGATCGTGCTGCTGAACAACAGCTTCGCGGTGCTGCCGTCGGTGGTCGCCGAGGGCCGCCGGGTGATCGGCAACATCGAGCGGGTGGCCGGGCTGTTCCTGGTGAAGACCGTGTACTCGGTGCTGCTCGCCCTGCTGGTCGTGTTCTCGCACTCGCCGTACCCGTTCCTGCCCCGGCACTCCACGGTGCTCTCCACCCTCACCATCGGCGTACCGGCCTTCTTCCTCGCCCTGGCGCCCAACAACGAGCGGGCCCGCCCCGGCTTCGTGAAGCGCGTACTGCGGCTGGCGATCCCCGGCGGCATCATCGCCGGCACGGCGACCTTCACCGCGTACGCGCTGGCCCGGGCCAACCACGCCACCGACCTCAAGGCCGACACCAGCGTCGCCACCCTGACGCTGTTCCTGGTGGCGATCTGGGTGCTGGCGATCGTGGCGCGCCCCTACTCCTGGTGGCGGCTGCTGCTGATCGGCACGATGGCCGGGGCGTTCGCGCTGGTGCTGGTGGTGCCCTGGCTCTCGGACTTCTTCCAGCTCTCGCTGGCCGGCACCCGCGGCCCCTGGATCGGCGTGGCGATCGCCGTGGTCGCCGGCGTCCTGCTGGAGATCACCTGGCGCGTGGTGCGCCGCCGGGCGGACGACGACGACCGGGCGCGGCCCGGGCACGGCCCCACCGCCGACGCCGGCGGTGGGACCCCCCGGGGCGCTCAGCCCTCGAAGTCGCGGGCGGCGGAGAGCTCGTAGGCGCGGTCCGGCTCGGTGAGCGCCGCCAGCACCTCGAAGCGCCGGTGCCACTGGCCGACCGACCAGGCGAGGCCGGCCGCGAGCCCCTCCGGGGTGGCGGCGTGCAGCAGGCCGGGCACCGCGGGCAGCTCGAACTCGTCGTCCTCGTCGGCCTCCTCGGCCGCACCGGGGTCGTACGGGGCCTCCGGGGTCTGCGCGCCGGTGTCCCAGCGCCAGTCCACGGCGGCCTCGTTGCCGTCCGGCCCGACCACGAGCAGTTCCTCGTGCTCCTCGTAGGCGACCGGGCAGCCGGGCAGCAGCTCGCGCACCACCGCGGGCACCCGGTGCAGGGCGCCCTCGGAGAGCACCCGGCCGCCGGCCACCTCGCTGGCGAGCGAGACGTGCAGCCGCTCGGCCAGCTCCGCGGCGAGCGCCGGGGCGACCGGCAGCAGCGGGTACGGGTGCAGCAGCTGGACCAGGTCGGGGGCGTCGGCGACGACCGCCTCGGTGGCGTCCACGATCACCGTGTGCGCGGGGCGGCGGCCGGTCTCCGGGTCGAGCGGGGGCAGCGCCCGCACCACGTCCAGCGCTTCGATCCGCTCGGCCGGGACGCCCGCCAGTGCGGTGTGGATGCCGTGCAGCTGGCGGTGGCCCACCTCGGAGGCCGGGTCGGTGAGGCGGTCCAGCACCTCGTCCGGGCCGTGCGGCTCGGACAGCAGCGCGGCCAGCGTGGTGCGCACCCCCAGCGCGTGCAGGAACTGCTCGTCCAGGGCGGTGCGGGCCTCGTCGTAGAGGCCGCGCAGCAGCGGGTCGGCCCCCGCGGCGCGCAGTCCGGCCGGCTCGCGGCCGTCCAGCACCGGGTGGTCGCGCAGCCACCAGGCGGTGTACGGCGGCAGGTCGGCGTAGGAGCCGTCCGGCAGCAGGGTGCGCACCGGGTTGACCACGGCCTCGCGGTACGGCGGGCGGGCCAGCGCGGCGAGCGCCTGCGGCCAGGCGTCGTCGTCGACCAGGTCGAGGTCGCGCACCGCGAGCAGCTCGGCGGCGACCGGCGGCACCCCGACCGCGTCCGCGTCGTCCGCGTGCAGGGCCTCCAGGGCGTCCTCGGCCCAGTCGGCGAGGCCGTCCGGCGCCTCGTCGATCAGTCCGGTCGGCCGGCCGCCGGCCGCGCGGTCGGCGGGGGCGGTGGGGTCGAGCCGCTCCAGGTCGTCCGGGTCGAGCACCACGTCCTCGGCACGGACCAGCACGAAGTCGGCCAGCACGCCGACCGCGGTGAGCACCTCCGGGCCCCAGCGCTCCAGCAGCTCGTCGTCGACCCAGCCGGCGTCGTCCTCGCGGGCCAGCGCGGCCAGCGGACTGCCGGGCAGGATCAGCTCCCCCGCCCGGGCCGGCTCGCCCTCGTCGTCGAGCAGCGCGAGCCTGGCCAGCCAGGGGTGCTCCCCGACGGCCGGGGCGGCGGCCCCGACCAGGGCCAGCACCGCGTCGGCGAGGTCGGCGGCGGTGTCGAGGTCGTCCTCGGCGACCTCGTAGGAGCGGGCGACGGCGGCCCGCACCTCGGGGGTGTCCAGCACCCCGGTCGGCGTGGCGGTGCCGGCGCCGAGCTTGGCCAGCAGCGGGTGGGCCGCCTCCGGGTGGGCGAGCCGCAGGTCGAGCAGCGCGAGCGCGTCGGCCAGCGCCTCGGGGTAGCCGGGGAAGCCGGCCCAGTCGGCGTCCTCCGAGGGCAGCAGCACCCGGCGCGGCCCGGTCACCGTACGGCCGTCGGCGAGCGGGACGGGCAGCGCGCCGAGCGCCTCCGGGTCGGCCGCCCCGAGCGCCGCGTACAGATTGCGCCACCAGGCCGGCTCGCGGTCGAGGCCGCCGAGCTGGTCGACCACCTCGGCGAGCGGCACCCGGCGCACGTTCAGCACCCGCAGTTCGCTGCGGCGCTCCAGACCGGCCGGCAGCAGGCCGGGGAAGATCGGCGCGAGCGCCTCGACCACCGAGCGGTCGGCGCCCTCCAGCAGCGTGGCGTCCCGGGGCCGCAGCGCGGGCGTGCCCTCCTCGACGGGCGCCGGGTGCGGCAGGAACGGCGTGCCGGGCAGTCGGCCGAGGATCGCGGCGCGCAGCGCGTTGTCCAGGGCGCCCCCGCCGAGCGGCGCCGGGACGAGCCCGAGCGAGCCCAGGTCGCCGCCGCGGGCGCGCAGCAGCTCGGCGTAGGCGTCGGCGGCCCGCTCGGTGAGGAAGTCGGCGAGCGGGCCGGGGGCGACGTGCCGGCGGGTGGAGTCCAGCGGGTACGAGGCGATCAGCAGCGCGGGCACGCCGAGCGGCTCGTCGCTGGGGGTGGGGGCGTGCAGCACCGGGGCGACGGCGGGCTCCTGCGGGCTGCCGTCGGCGTGCACCGGGACGGCCCAGGTCACCGTCCAGTACGGGCGGGCGCGTTCCTCGGTGGGGCGGTCGGCGAGCAGCACGGCGTCCAGCGCCCCGGAGGCGCCGACGGTCTGCCAGACGGTGCGCCGCGGCTGCCCGTCCGCGTCGTCGGTGACGGTGACGACGGTGACGCCGTCCGGCCGGGGCTCCTCGGCGCTGCGGGTGAGGGTGCGCACCCCCTCCGGGGTCTCCACCACCACCTCGGCGAGGCCGGGCAGGGTGAGCAGCAGCGCGTCGTCGACGCCCGCCAGCAGCCGGCGGGTGAGGTCCTCCGCGGCGGCGTCGCGCAGCGGCAGCACCACCACGGTGTCGTAGCCGTCCGGCGCCGGGCCCTCGGCCGCGAACGGCAGCCGCAGCAGCGGGAGGTGGCCGTCCCGGCGGCGCAGCTCCTCGGCCAGCTCCGGGTGGCCGAGCTGCTGCGCGCGCTCCTCGGCGAGGGCGCGGGCCTCGGCGAGCGACCAGCGCACGCCCCCGGCCGCACCGAGCACGGCCGGTTCGTCGGTGACGGCGAGGACGGCCGCGAAGCCGACGCCGAACCGGCCGACGGTGGGCTGCTCGTCGGCGCGCTTGGAGGAGGCGCGCAGGGTGGACAGCGACTCGACGGCCGCGGCGTCCAGCGGCGCACCGGTGTTGGCCGCGGCCAGGACGCCGTCGGCCAGCGTCAGCCGCAGCCGGCCGGGGCCGCGACCGGCCCGGGCGGCGGCGTCGGCGGCGTTCTGCGCCAGCTCGACCACCAGCCGGTCGCGGTAGCCGCCGAGGGCGAGCTCCTCCTCGGCGTTGGCGTCCTCGCGGAAGCGGGCCGGGGAGGCCGCCCAGGCGTCGAGCACCCGGCGCCGCAGTCCGGCGCTGTCGAAGGGGTCCGCGAGGTGCTCGTCCGTGCCGCTGCCGATGATCCGGGGTTCCACTGGAACTGCCGCCTTCCGCCGCCCTGTCGTCCGCTACGAGGGGCATTCTCCCTTGCCGCGCAGGCTGCTTCGG
Organism: Kitasatospora sp. NPDC054939; assembly: GCF_053610105.1. NCBI lineage: Bacteria > Bacillati > Actinomycetota > Actinomycetes > Kitasatosporales > Streptomycetaceae > Kitasatospora > Kitasatospora sp. NPDC054939. The sequence goes on from NZ_JBSGXP010000015.1 coordinate 10,842, forward strand.
ACACGGGGGCGACGCGCCGGGCCCCGGCCGCCGGGCCGCCCCGGGCGCCGCGGGGGACGCCGGGGGCCGGTCGCCGGGAACGCCGAGGGCCCGCCGCGGACGGTGCGGCGGGCCCTCGGGCGGCGGGTCAGGAGTGGCCGAGCTCCTCGGCGGGGGCATCCGGCTCGACGGAGCCGGAGGAGCGGTCCGGGTGCAGCTGCAGCGGCTCGACCACCAGCTCGTCCAGGATCAGCTCGGACGGCGCCGGCGGGGCCGGGATGACGGCCGCCTCGGAGTGCCCGCCGCAGCCGTACGCGAAGGAGACGATCTGGCCGTCGGCCGGGCCGAACTCATTGCCGCACACACCGAACGCCTGGCCGAGCGAGCCGCCGATCGGGACCAGGAACCCGCAGCTGATGCAGGACGCGGGCGCGGCCTGCGCCATCGGGGTCTGCGGGCCGTGCGACTTCTCCCAGCGGTCCGCGGCCAAATGCAGGCCGAGCCGGGAGAGCACCCGGGAGCGGCCCATGCCGAGCTCCTCGGCGACCGCGCCGATCTGGGCGCGGGCCGGGGCCGGCTGGATGTGCGGGTCGGTGACCACGACGTCCTCCTGCGCGGCCAGGGCCACCGCGGAGTTCGGCGCGGGCTCGTCCTCGCCGCTCCAGCCGGGCTCCAGGCGCAGGTCGTCGGCGTCGGTGGGCAGCAGGTCGCCGGGGCCCATGTCGCCGGGGCGCAGCCGCTCGCTCCACGGCACCCACTGCGGCGCGAGGACGGCGTCGGGGCCGGGCAGCAGCACGACCTCGTCCAGCGTGACGTTCTTGGCGCGGGCGGCCCGGGCGACGGTGACGGCCCAGTGCCAGCCGCGGTAGGCCGCGTCCAGGCACTCGAAGGTGTGGGTGACGACGCGGTCGGCCTCCGCCTGGGCGCCGAGGTGGGCGCCGACGGTCTCCGGTCCGACTGCCTCCACCGCGGCCTGGCGGGCGAGTTCGACGGCCTCGGCACAGAGCCGATCGGGGGTACGGCTTCGCATCGCAGCACTCACGGCGTCGATTCTCTCCCAGTTCTTCTGTTGCCCACGGCGTGTTGCCTGTCCGTCGCGGCGCGGTGTCCCTTGACCATTCTGCGCGACCCGGGGCCGCTGCGGGTACCGGCCGCGCCGCTCTCCCGGTCCGGTGACGGCCGGGTCGGCGGCTGAGCGGAGCCCGTCCGGATCCGGTGGGGACGTACCCCGGGACAACGGGCGACCGTGGGCAGGCTACCCGTCGGTCGGCCGTCGGACACAGTCCGGGGGCGGCGGATCGTCGTCGCGCGGCCCCCCGGGCACTCCGGCCGCGACCGCGCCGAGCAGAGCGGAATCCCGCGTCGCACTCCGGTTTCTGGGGCAGGATGGGCAGTGTGGCGGACGAAGAACCGTCGCACGCACGGCACGCCTCGCAGGCCGGCAGCCCCGACGAGGCGGGCGCGGCGCCGCGACAGCAGCCCCCGGTCCCGGCCGCGGAAGAACCGCAGGCGGTGGACGGTTCCGGGCCGCCCGCGACCGGCCGGCCCGGCGTCCCGGTGGACCTCGTCAAGCACCCCGGCGGGCAGCCGGACGGACACGGCGGAGGGCGTCCGGACGGGCACGGCGGACCGGACGGGGTCGACAGGCCGGAGGGGGGCGACAGGCCGGAGGGGGGCGACGGACCCGGTGTAATCGACCGATCCGACGGCCTCCTCGACGACGGCGCCGAGGAATCGACGTCCCGCAACTTCCTGGTCCGCACCGCCTCCGCCGCCGGCTCCCGCACCGGCAAGGTGGTGCACGGCACCGGCCGCCGGATCCGCCGGGCCACCTCCGCCGAGGGCGCCGGGGAGTCCGGCCTCGCCAAGCTGATCGAGCTGCACGCGCTGAACTCCTTCGGCGACATGCTGATCACCGTCGCCCTCGCGTCGACCATCTTCTTCTCGGTACCGACCGGCGAGGCCCGCGACCGGGTCGCGCTCTACCTGCTGATCACCATGGCGCCGTTCGCCCTGCTCGCCCCGGTGATCGGCCCGCTGCTGGACCGGCTGCCGCACGGCCGCCGGGCCGCCATGGCGATGTCGATGCTGACCCGCGCCGTCCTCGCCTGGACGATGGCCGGCACGGTGACCACCGGCAGCCTCGCCCTCTATCCGGAGGCGCTGGGCGTCCTGGTGGCGTCCAAGGCGTACGGGGTGGTGCGCAGCGTGGTGGTGCCCCGGCTGCTGCCGAGCCGGCTGTCACTCGTGAAGGCGAATTCCCGGGTCACCCTGGCGGGCCTGCTGGCCACCATGGTGGCCGCCGGGGTGGGCGGCCTGCTGCACCTGGTCGGGCCGGGCTGGCCGCTGCGCGGGGCGTTCCTGGTGTTCGTGGTCGGCACCCTGATGGCCTTCCACCTGCCGCACAAGGTGGACTCCGCCAAGGGCGAGCAGCGGGCCGTCCTGCACGCCGAGGAGCACCCGCACCACGGCCTGCACCTGCCCGGCCACGCCCCGCCCCCGCCGCCGCCGCCCCGACCGGATCGGCCCAAGGCCAACCTCCGGACGGTCGGCCCCTCGGTGATCATGGCGTTGCGGGCGATGTCGGCGCTGCGCTGGCTGGTCGGCTTCCTGGTGATGTTCCTGGCCTTCCTGCTGCGCGAGGACCCGATCGGCGGGCTCCAGCCGACCGTGGCGCTCGGCCTGGTGGCCCTGGCCGCCGGGCTCGGCAACGCGCTGGGCTCGGTGCTCGGCTCCTGGCTGCGCACCCGCGGCTCCGAGGCGACGGTGACCGCGATGCTGCTGCTGGCCACCTGCGCGGCGACCGCGGCGGCCCTCTGGTACGGCCTGGTGACGGTGCTGGTGGTCGCCGCCAGCGCCGGGACGGCGGCCTCGCTGGGCAAGCTGGCCCTGGACGCGCTGATCCAGCGGGACGTCCCGGAGTCCGTACGGACCTCGGCGTTCGCCCGCTCGGAGACGGTGCTGCAGCTGTCCTGGGTGGCGGGCGGCATGGTGGGCATCCTGCTGCCGCTGGACGGCGCGCTCGGCCTGTGGCTGGCGGCCGGGGTGGTGGGCGTGGTGCTGCTGCTCACCCTGCGCTCGCTGTTCCGGACAGGGGTGCGGCACCGCCCGGCCGCACCCCGGGTGGCGTAGCGGCACGTCCGGCGCGGATCGACGACCGGGCCGCCGCGGATCGGCGACCGGCCCGGGGCGGCCCGGGGGTGACGCCCGGGCAACACGCTGTGGCGCACCCCCGCGTCGCGTGATCGGGCAAGCCCGGTAGATTCTCATCCCATGAGCCTCAACACCCGTGCCATCGCCGCCCTCGGCGCCGTCGTCGTGATCGGCGCGGCCACGGTGGGCGCCTCCATCGCCGTCGCCTCCGACCAGGAGCACCCGAGCGACCACCGCGCCACCCTCACCGTCGGCCGCTCGTCCATCGAGCGGGAGCCGCTGTGCTCCACCGACCACGGCAAGGCCCCGATCGACACGGACGCGTGCGACCAGGCCATCGAGGCCGCCATCGCCAAGGGCGAGCTGCCGACCCTCGACGTCACCCCGAGCGACCAGGTCGGCGTCGGCGTGAGCCCCGACGTGGCCGAACGCGGCTGGTACTCCTTCACCAACGGCGGCCCGCAGGGCAAGTCCGTGCTGGCCTCGGTCCGCAAGGACTCCACCTACTCCGGCTCGGTCTCGGCCGGCACGGTGATGAGCTCCGGCAAGGAGACCCTGGTCACCGTCATCGAGCGGGACAAGACCTCGGGCGACATCTACGGCGTCTGGTACTTCAAGCTGAACAACAAGGGCGTCTGACGGTCCCGGTGACCGCGCCCCAGCACGCGCCGCAGCACGAGCCGCAGGCACGGCACGCGACCGAGCGGTCGGGCCCCGAGCGGGCCCGGCTGCTCGTCGTCGTGGCGGTGCAGCCCGAGGCCGACGCCGTGCTGCGCGGCCTGCGCGGCGAACCCTCCGCACTGCCCCTGCCCGGCGGGCTGCTGCACCGCAGCGCGCACTCCTCCGGGGTGGACGTCGACGTGCTGGCCGGCGGGGTCGGCCCGGCCGCCTCCGCCGCCGCGGCCTCCGCCGCACTGGCCGCCCACCGCTACGACCTGGTGGTCTCCGCCGGGATCGCCGGCGGCTTCGCCCCGCACGCGCCGGTCGGCGCGACCGTGGTCGCCGACCTGATCGTCGCCGCGGACCTGGGCGCCGAGACCCCCGACGGCTTCGCGTCCGTCACCGACCTGGGCTTCGGCACCGTCCGGCACACCCCCGCGCCCGCCGCCGTCGCCCTGGCCGCGCGGGCGCTGGAAGCCGGCCGCGGCGCCGACCCGGCACCGGCCGGCCCCGTCCTGACCGGCCCCGTCCTGACCGTCTCCACCGTGACCGGCAGCGCCGAACGGGCCGCCGCACTGGCCGCCCGCCACCCCGGCGCCGCGGCCGAGGCGATGGAGGGCTTCGGCGTGGCCGAGGCCGCCGCCCGGCACGGCCTCCCCGTCCTGGAACTGCGGACGGTCTCCAACCCCGTCGGCCCCCGCGACCGCGCCGCCTGGCGGATCGGCGAGGCGCTGGCCGCCCTGGAACGGGCCTTCGGGCTGCTCCCGTACCCCGAACTGCTGAAGGAGGCCGGCCGTGGCTGAGCGGCTGAGCATCGCCTACTCGCCCTGCCCGAACGACACCTTCGTGTTCCACGCCTGGGCGCACGGCCGGGTGCCCGGCGCGGACGCCCCCGAGGTCACCTTCGCCGACATCGACGTCACCAACGGCCTGGCCGAGCGCGGCGAGCTGGACGTCCTCAAGATCAGCTACGGCGCGCTCCCCTGGGTGCTGGACGAGTACACCCTGCTGCCCTGCGGCGGGGCGCTCGGCCGCGGCTGCGGCCCGCTGGTGCTGACCCGCCCGGAGACGCCCGAGGACCTCACCGGCAAGACCGTCGCCGTCCCCTCCGAGCGCTCCACCGCCTACCTGCTGTTCCGGCTGTGGGCCGCGAAGGCGGTACCCGGCGGCTTCGGCCGGATCGTGGTGCTGCCGTTCCACGAGATCATGCCCGCCGTCCGGGACGGCCGGGTCGACGCCGGCCTGGTCATCCACGAGGCCCGCTTCACGTACGGGCAGTACGGGCTGCGCAGCCTCGCCGACATGGGCGAGGTCTGGGAGCGCGAGACCGGCCTGCCGATCCCGCTCGGCGCGATCGTGGCCCGGCGCTCGCTGGGCGCCGAGCGGCTTAACGCGCTGACCGCGGCGATCCGCGGCTCCGTCCGGCAGGCGTGGGCCGACCCCGCGGCCTCCCGCGACTACGTGCTGGCGCACGCCCAGGAGATGGACCCGGCCGTCGCCGACCAGCACATCGCGCTGTACGTCAACGAGTTCACCGCCGACCTCGGCGAGGAGGGCTACGCAGCCGTCCGCGCGCTGCTCACCCGGGCCGCCGCGGAGGGGCTGGTGCCCCCGCTCGACCCGGGTGCGCTCGACTTCTGAGGCCCGCCCGACCACGCACGCGGTGGGGCCGCCCGCCCGGGGTGGCCCGCCGTTCGCCTACACGTCGAACTGGTCGGCCACCGCGCGCAGCACTCCGGCGAGCTTCTGACCGGTCGGCTTCGCCGGGTAGCGGCCGTGCTGCAGCCCGGGCAGGACGGCGTCCATCATCGTGATCAGGTCCTGGACGAGGGCGGCCATGTCGTCCGGGCTCTTGCGCTGCGCGGCGGCCACCGACGGCAGGGCGTCCAGCAGCTGCACCGCCATCGCCTGGTCGCCCCGGTGGCCCGCGACGACGCCGAACTCGACCCGCTGGCCCGGCTTCAGCGCGGTGACACCGGCGGGCAGCGCCTTGGTGTGCACGAAGACGTCGCCGCCGTCGTCACGCGACAGGAAGCCGAAACCCTTCGTCTCGTTGAACCACTTGACCTGGCCGGTGGGCATCTCGAACAGTCCTCGATGTGGGTGTGAGGGATCCCCGACCGCGGCCGGGGATCACTGGGTGGTGGGGAGAGCGGGCCGACCCTCGGTCCGCGCCGGAGGGCGCTCGTGGTCAGCACGCTGTGGAGAGCAGACTAACGGTCCGTCACCGGCTCATCCGCGTTCCGCGAAAGATCCGTACGCGGCTCTGGCGGCCGCGGGCGAACCGGGTTCGGTACGGCCGGGGCGCGGCACGGCGCTGTCCACAGGCTCACACCCCCGGTCGCAGAGAGCGGGGCGCACCTGTCGCACCCCTCGGCACAGCGTGCATACCCCCGCCCAGCAGGGATCAAAACTCCCAGCTCCCGGAAAACTGCGCAACGTGACGATGCGCACGCCCGACCGACCGGGCCGCCGCCTCTGCCAGACTGGTGCCCGGCCAGGCCCCCGCCAGACAGGAGCGACCCCGTGAGCAGCCAGACCACCGACCCCGGCGACGCCTACGTCAAGGCGGGCGCGATCGTCTTCGGTCTGGGCGCCCTCGCCACCCTGATCACCTTCGTCCCGCTCTTCCTGAACCGGACGCCGCTGCCGTCGGCCGCGTACTGGCTGAGCATGATGATGCCGCTGGGCTTCCTGCTCGCCCTGGCCGGCCTGCTGCTGAACGCCCGCGCCCAGCGCCGCCGGGTCCGGGCGAACGCCGCGGGCTGAGGCCGGCGGGCACCCGGGCCTAGGGCCTGACCGCCGCCGCCAGGTGCGCGGTGAGCCAGGCCGGGAAGGCCGTCAGGTCCGGCAGCACCACGTCGGCGCCGGCCGCCAGCAGTTCCTCGGCCGAGTACGGGCCGGTCGCCACGCCGACCGCGACCGCCCCCGCGTGCCGGGCGCCCCGGATGTCGCCGAGGTGGTCGCCGACGTAGATGCCGGCGCCGTGCTCGCGCAGCGCGTCGCCCTTGGTCTCCGCCCACAGGTCGCCGACCAGCGCGTCCGCGTGCAGACCGGCGTGCTCCAGGTGGAGGCGGGCGTTGGGCTCGTACTTGCCGGTGATCACCGCGACCCGGCCGCCGTGGGCCCGGACCGCCGCCACCGCCTCGTGCGCGCCCGGCAGGGCCACCGTGGGCCCGAAGGCGTGGTCCCGGTACAGCGCGCGGTAGCGGTCGGCGACCGCCTCCAGCCCCTCGGCCGGGAACCAGTTGCGCAGCTCGTCCAGCAGCGGCGGACCGAGCCGGGTGACGACCAGGTCGGCGTCCACCCAGGTGCCGGTCTCGGCGGTGAGCGCCAGGTAGGTGGCCCGGATGCCGGGGCGGGTGTCGAGCAGGGTCATGTCGAGGTCGAAGCCGACGGTGAGCCGAGCGGTGTGCGGGGTGGTGTCCGGGGTGGCTGGCATGGCGCCAGGCTATCCAACGGCCCCGTCCCGGCCGAACGGGATTCCCGACGCCCCGACCCTCCGCGCTCCCCGGGCCGCACCGGGCCGACCGGGCCGACCGGGCGCGCCGAGATGCGGGAACGGGCCGGGATCGGCCGGGGCGGGCCGTGAATTCGCCATAATCGACGCTGTTCCGCACATATCCGGTCATCCTGCAGAGGCGGAGCGGTGCGGTTCGACGCCGTTCGGGTCCGGCGCCGTTCGAGTCCGGTGCCGCCCCCGCCCCCGCCCCGCCGTCCGAGGACCGCCGATGCCCCCGATCCCCCGCCGCGCCCTGTTCGCCGCCCTCGGGGCCCTCGCCCTCACCGGCTGCACCGCCCGGCCCGGCCTGCCGCCCATCGGCCCGGACACCGCGGACGCCGACGGCTCCGCGACCGCCCCGGGGGCCGCGCCCGCGACCACCGTCGGCACCGCTATGGGCCCGGTCACCGTCCCCGGCACCCCGCTGCGCGTCGTCACCCTGGACACCGCCGAACTCGACTCCGCACTCACCCTCGGCATCACCCCCGTCGGCGCCGCCCGCACCACCGCCGACCCGGCCTTCCCCTCGTACTGGCCCGCCTCCCGGCTCGCACCGATCGCCCCCGTCGGCACCGTCGGCGAACCCCACCTCGCCGCGATCCGCGCCCTGCGGCCGGACCTGGTCCTCGGCAACCGGGAACGCGACGGCGCCCGCTACGACCGGCTGCGCGAGATCGCCCCGACCGTCCTCACCCAGAGCACCGGCCCCGGTTGGAAGGCCGACTTCCAGCTGCACGCCCAGGCACTCGGCCGCCAGGCCGCGGCCGCCGCCTTCGTCGGCTCCTACCAGCGCCACGTCGCGCAGGTCGCCCAGGCGCTGTCCGCGGTCCACGCCGACGGCCGCCGGATCAGCCTGGTCCGCTTCACCGAGGGCGGGGCGATCCACCTGTACGGGCGGCAGAGCTTCCCCGGCACCCTGCTCACCGACCTCGGGCTCCCCCGGCCCGACGCCCAGAACACCGACCGGCCCTTCGTCGAGGTCCCGCCCGACCAGCTCGCCGCCGCCGACGGCGACCTCCTCCTGTACGCCGCCCAGGGCGACCCCGGCCGCACCGCCGCCGCCGCCGTCCGGTCCGGCCCCGCCTGGCAGGCCCTCGCCGCCGTCCGCGCCCACCGCGCCTTCCCGGTCGACGACCGCCTCTGGTTCCAGGGCATCGGGTACACCGGCGCCAACGCCGTCCTCGCCGAGCTCCAGCACTTCCTCGGCGCCTGACCGGCGCGGGCCGGCCCCGTGCGGGCCCGCCCGCGTACAGCTTGCCCCGTGCAGCTCGGCCTCCGTGCCGTCGGCCGACGCCGAAGGCCGGCACCCCCGTGGGGGTGCCGGCCTCTCGACAGAGCAGGTGGATCAAGCAGCCAGTTCGGCCTCCTGCTCCGCCTCCACGGCGGGCGCGGTCTTCTTGTCGCGCATCACCAGGGTGGCCAGGACCGCGGCGGCGAGGACGCCGATCGCGCTGACGGTGAAGGTGGTGGACATCGAGGAGGTGAAGGCCTCCCGGGCGGCGGCGATCAGGCCGGCGTCGCCGTTCGCCGCGGCCAGGGCGCCGCCGATCGACTGCTTGGCCTGGGCCGGGGTGTCGGCGGGCATCCGGTCGGCGAAGCCGCTGGAGAGCAGCGAGCCGAGAATGGCGATGCCGAGGGCGGTACCGGCCTGCTGGATGGTGTCGTTCAGCGCGGAGCCGACGCCCGCCTTCTCCTCCGGGATGGTGCCCATCAGGGCGCCGACCGCGGCCGGCATCGCGAGGCCGGCGCCGAGGCCGAGCAGGGCGAGCGCGGTGGCGGGGACCGCGAACCCGGTCTCGGCGGTGACGGTGGTGAGGAGGGCGAACGAGCCGGCCATGGAGAGCATTCCGGCGAGCACCAGCGGGCGGTTGCCGATCTTCGCGGCGAGCCCGGCGCCGGCGCCGTTGCCGATCAGGGCGGCGACGGCCAGCGGGACGAACGCGACGCCGGCCTTGATCGGCGACCAGCCGAGGACGAACTGCAGGTACTGGGTGAGGACGAGCAGCAGGCCGCCGTTGCCGATCTGGACGAGGGCGAGCGAGACCGAGCCGCCGGTGAAGTTGCGATGCTTGAAGAGGACCAGCGGGACCATCGGCGACTTGGTGACGTTCTCCCAGACCACGAACCCGACGAGGGCGACGACCGCGACGGCCAGGGTGACGAGCGAGCGGCCCTCGAAGGCACCGTGCTGCGGGATCTCGATGATCCACCAGATCAGGGCGGTCATGCCGGTCGCGGAGAGCACCGCGCCGAGCGGGTCGGGCTTCTGCCAGGGGGCCTTGGACTCGGGCATCAGGACGAGGCCGGCGATGACGGCGAGCACGACGACGGGGACGTTGATCAGGAAGATCGACTGCCACGAGAAGTGGTCGATGAGCACACCGCCGAGCACCGGGCTGCCGACCAGGCCGAGCATGGAGACCGAGCCCCAGGCCGCCATCGCCTTGCCGCGCTCGTCCTCCTCGAAGACGGTGATGAGGATGGAGAGGGTGGAGGGCATGATCAGCGCGCCGCCGACGCCCATCGCGATCCGGGCGGCGATCACCTCGCCGGGGTCGGTGCAGAAGTTCGCGGCCAGTGAGGCGGCCCCGAAGAGCACCAGGCCGATGATCATCACCTTGCGGCGCCCGTACCGGTCACCGAGGCTGCCGGAGGTGAGCAGGAGCCCGGCGAAGACGAGGATGTAGGAGTCCAGGATCCACTGGATGTCGCCGGCGCTCGCACCGAGTTCGGCCGCCATCGAGGGCACCGCCACCGTCAGCGCCATGCTGTCCACGACCAGGACGAGCGAGCTGAGGCAGAGCACGATCAGGATCCACCAGCGGCGTGGGTTGCGGTCTTCCATGACGATTCCTTTCGGTTGCGCACACTGTTCCGTCGATGCGCACACTGTACGCAGAGAGGAACAGTGTGCGCAATAGGCGACTCCTGTACGCTGGATGCGAACGGTGTGCGCACTGAAAGGGAGGACCCCGTGGCCGCCAAGACCAACCCGATCCCGTCCGTCTGGGCCCGCCAACAGCGCGAGACCGACCAGCCGGCGCTGAGCAGGGACGCGATCGTCCGCGAGGCGATCGCGATGCTGGACGCCGACGGCGTCGAGGCGCTCAGCATGCGCAAGCTCGCCGCCCGCCTGAACGCGGGCGCGACCTCGCTCTACCGGCACGTCGCCACCAAGGACGAGCTGATGGAGCTCGCGGTGGACGAAGTGGTCGCCGAGATCAGCGTCCCGCCGGCCGGCGACCCGGACTGGCGCGCCGCCGTCACCGAGGCCGCCGCCTCCTTCCGCGCGACGGCCCTGCGCCACCCGTGGATGTCCGCGGTCCTCGGCCACGCGGGCCTCGCCTACCTGGGCCCCAACCTCATGGCGTACGCCGAGCGGCTGGCCGCCCTGTTCACCGCGGTGGGCTTCCCCGAGCCGAGCCGGGCGATCGACACCGTCATGGCCTACGTCATCGGGATGAGCACCACCGAGGCGGCCTGGCTGACCACGGTCGCACGCTCGGGCGAGAGCGAGGGCGACTTCATCGCCCGCCTGATGCCCGCCGCACAGGTGGCGGCGAACGAGCACGAGCACCTCGCGGGCGCGTACGCCGAAGCCACGATCATCGACCCGGTGGGCATCCGCGAGACCAAGTTCGCGTACGGCCTGGAGGTCCTGATCGACGGGCTGGCACTCCGCCTGCCGCACTGATCGCACGGCGGGAGACCGGGGCGGCGGCCGGGCCCGGGCCCCGCGGGCGTCCCGTCAGCCGGCCGGGCCGCCCGGAGCAGACCGGTCACGGCCGGGACCGCCGCCCACAGGTCGCCGGTACCCGCCTCGCCCGCCAGCGCGTCGAAGGTCTCGACGGTCGTCGACCTCGCGCTCGCCGCCGGACACACCGTCACCGCCGTCGTCCGCGACCCGGCCCGACTGCCCGCCTTCGAGCACGGCACCCCGATCCCCGCCCGCGCCGACGTGCACCAGCCCGGCGCCCTGCACGGCCCGCTGACCGGCCAGGACGCCGTCGTCTCCACCCTCGGCACCGCCGGCCGGGACGCCACCACCGTCTTCTCGGGCGGCGCCCGCGAACTGGTCTCGGCCGCCCGGGCCGGCGGCGTCGGACACCTGGTGGCAATGTCGTCGGCCGGCCTGGAGAGCGACCACCTGCCCTTCGCCCAGCGGGTGGTGACCCGGCTGGTCGCCGACCGCGTCTACCGGGAGATCCACCGCGACCTGGCCCGGATGGAGGAGGTGCTCGAACACTCCGACACCGTGTGGACCGTCGTCCGCGTGCCGATGCTCAAGGACGGCCCCGCCTCCGCCGGACGCACCGCACGGACTGCCCGCCGAGGTGGGGGCGGCCCACTTTTGAACACGTTCACATTGCGGCTAGACTCGCATCGACGGCATCGAGGGGGGATTGCGGTGAAGATCGTGCTGCCCGGGGGTTCCGGGCATCTGGGGCGGGCGCTGGAGCGGGCGTGGAGTGCGGCGGGGCACGAGGTGGTGGTGCTGACGCGGGGGCCGGGCCGGGGGCGCGAGGTGCATTGGGACGGCCGCACCCTGGGGCCCTGGGCCGAGGAGATCGACGGCAGCGACCTGGTGGTGAACCTGGCCGGACGGAGCGTCAACTGCCGCTACACGCCGGCGAACCTCCAGGAGATGATGGACTCCCGCGTGCACTCCGCCCGCGTCGTCGGCGAGGCGATCCGCGCCTCCGCCCGGCCGCCGCGCGTCTGGCTGCAGATGAGCACGGCCACCGTCTACGCCCACCGCTTCGACGCCCCGAACGACGAGGCGACCGGCGTGCTCGGCGGCAGCGAACCGGGCGTCCCCGGCTACTGGGCGAACAGCATCCGGATCGCCGAGGCCTGGGAGCAGGTCCAGGCGGAGGCGGACACCCCGGAGACCCGCAAGGTGGCGCTCCGTACGGCGATGGTGATGGGCCCGGAGCGCGGCGGCGCCTTCGAGTCGCTGCTGCGGATGGTCCGGCTGGGGCTCGGCGGGCCGGTGGCCGGCGGGTCCCAGTACGTGTCGTGGATCCACGAGCGCGACTTCGTCCGTGCCCTCGACCTCCTCGCGGCCCGGGACGACATCACCGGCCTGGTGAACCTCGCCACCCCGAACCCGCTGCCCTACCGCGACTTCATGCGGAACCTGCGGACGGCCTGGGGCGGTGTCCCGGTGGGCCTGCCCGCGACTCGCTGGATGGCCGAGATCGGCGCGTTCGCCCTCCGCTCGGACACCGAGCTGCTGCTGAAGAGCCGCCGCGTCGTCCCGGGACGGCTGCTGGAGGCCGGGTTCGACTTCCGGTACCCGCACTGGCCGGAGGCCGCCGCCGACCTCACCCGGCTCGTCCGTGGCGGTGGCGGCCGCAACCGGAGCGCCTGGTTCGCCGCGTCCGCCTGACCCGGCGTCCCCGGCCCTGAACGGCGCCGGCCCCGGCGGGGTCTCCCCGCCGACGGCCCGGCGCCCCGGACTCGGCACCCCGGCCCCGGCATCCCGAACTCGGCGCCTCGAACTCGGTGCTAGGTTCGGCCGAATGAACATCGGGGAGTTGGTGGGGGCGGGCCGGACCGCGGACGTGTTCGCGTTGGACGACGGCCGGGTGCTGCGGCGGTACCGCGACGGTTCGGACGCGTCGGGCGAGGTCGCCGTCATGGCCCACCTCGCGGCACACGGCTACCCGGTGCCGGCCGTCTGGCCGGGGACGGAACCGGGCGACCTGGTGATGGAACGGCTCTCCGGGACGACCATGCTGGAGGCCCTGGGCCGTGGCGAGATCACGCCCGAGGACGCCGGCGCGATGCTGGCCGAACTGCTGCGACGGCTGCGGACGGTACCCGCGCGCCACGCCGCCGACCCTTCGCACCGCATCCTGCACCTGGACCTGCACCCGGACAACGTCGTACTGACCCCGCAGGGGCCGATCGTGATCGACTGGGCGACCGCGGCGGAGGGGCCGCCCGGCCTGGACGCCGCGATGGCCGCGCTCATCCTCGCGCAGGCCGCCCTGACCATCCCCGCCGCACGGGAGCGGGCGCCCGTCATCCTCGCCGCGATGCTCGAACGGCTCGACGCCGTCGCAGCCGAGGACCTGGCAGTGGCCAGGGCCCGTCGGGCTGCCAATCCGATGCTCAGCGCGGAGGAGATCGGCGTGCTCGACGAGGCGCTCGACCTGATCACCCGCTGACCCGGACGGAAGTCCGGCCTCCACCGGGGGCGGCCGCGGCCTCCGGGGCGCTGCGGCCGCCCCCTCGCACCCCCAGAACAGTAGCCATGGACATAGTAGCCATGTACTCTATTGCCATGAGCAAGGGTTCCCCGGGCCCCACCCCCGGCTTCCTGGTGTGGCGACTCGCCAACAAGTGGCGCGTCGCGGTCGACCGTGCGGTGGCGCCGCTGAGCCTCACCCACGCGCAGTACTCGCTGGTCGCCTCGCTGTACGGCATGCAGCGCACGGGCGAACGGCCGAGTCAGCGCCGACTCGCCGACCACACCGGCATGGAGGCGCTGTACGTCTCGAAGCTGGCGCGCGCCCTGGAGTCGGCCGGACTGATCGAGCGCACCCGCGATCCCCGCGACCCCCGCGCCGTACAGCTCGCCCTCACCGAGGAGGGTGCGGCCGTCACGCGCAAGGCCGTCGCGGTGGTCCAGGACCTGCACCAGCAGTTGCTGGAACCGCTCGGCGGCCCGGACGCCCCGCGGACGCGCCTGCTGACCGACGAACTGCTGACCCTGCTCGACGCACCTCTCGCTCCATCCGTGACGAACAACGAGAGCACTCAGGGGACACCACCATGACCAGCACCAGCACCGCCGCCACGGGCACCGCCCCGCTCGCCGACGCCCGCGCCCTCGGCCTGGCCCACTACGCCGCCCGCGGCGTCTTGGAGCTCGTCCTCGCCCGGCACGGCGTCACCTTCCAGCAGCAGATCGCCCTGCGCACCGTGGTCACCGCCGAGAGCCCGCAGACGCCGGAGGGCGTCGTCGCCCAGGTCCGGAGCACCCTCAAGGCCGATCCGGACGCCGTCCGCACCACCCTCGACGAACTCCTCGCCAAGGACCTCCTCGTCGCGGACGGCGAGCACCTGCGCCCGACCGACGCAGGGCGCGAACTGCTCGCCGCCGCGGCCGCCGAGACCGCGCCGGTCAGCGCCCGCATCTGGGGCGGGATACCCGCCGAGGACCTGGCCGCCGCCGGCCGCGTCCTCTCCCTGGTCGCCGAACGCGCCAACGCGGAGTTCGCAGCCCTGGACGCCTGAGCGCCGCGGCCGACGCCCACCGGTCGGCCCTGCCGCGCCGCGCCGCCGACCGCCCCGGCGCGCAGGAAGTCGGACCCGCCGACTTCCTGCGCAAGCGCCCCGCCCCGTCAGGACGGCTCGGGCTCGGGCTCAGGGTTCGAGGCGGTGGGGCCCGCGGAACAGGAAGGTGGCTTCACGGATCGACGGGAGACCGAGGGCGACCATGAGGAGGCGGGCGAGTCCGAGACCGAATCCGCCGTGCGGCGGGGTGCCGAAGCGGAAGCAGTCGAGGTAGCCGGCCAGCGGTCCGGGGTCCAGGCCCTTCTCCCGGGCCTGGGCGACGAGCCTCTCGTACCGGTGCTCGCGCTGGGCGCCAGTGGTGATCTCGACGCCCTTCCACAGCAGGTCGAAGGACTCGGTGACATCCGGGTCCCGCTCGGGCCGCAGGTGGTAGAACGGGCGGACGGCGGCCGGGAAGCGGGTGACGAAGACGAACTCGTGCCCGGTCTCCTCCGCGACCAGCGCGCACAGCATCCGCTCGCCCTCGGGGTCCAGGTCCTGCTTCACCCGCTCCGGGTCCCAGCCGTGCGCCCGCAGCCGGGCCACGGCCTCGGCCATGGTGAGGCGCGGGAACGGCAGCGACGGCACGACGACCGAGGAGCCGAAGTGCTCGGCCACGGCCCGCCCGTGGCGTTCCGACACCGCGGCCAGGACGCGGCGCAGCAGGCGCTCCTCGAAGGCCATGACGTCCTCGACCCCGTCGATCCAGGCGATCTCGACGTCCACGCCGGTGAACTCGGTGGCGTGCCGGGCGGTGAAGGACGGCTCGGCCCGGAAGACCGGGCCGATCTCGAAGACCCGGTCGATGCCGCCGGCGATCGCCATCTGCTTGTAGAACTGCGGGGACTGGGCGAGGTAGGCGGTCCGGTCGAAGTAGCCGACCTCGAACACCTCTGCGCCCGATTCCGAGGCGGTACCCATGAGTTTGGGCGTGTGCAGCTCAGTGAACCCCTCGCCGGCCGCGACCTCGCGCATCGCCCGCTCGACGGTGGTCTGCACGTCGAACACCAGGTGCTGGGCGGGTCGCCGGAGGTCGAGGAAGCGCCAGTCCAGGCGCTGGTCGAGGCCGGTGCGCTCGTCGATCGGCAGTTTCGGTTCGGCCTGCGCGACGATCTCGACCCGCTGCGGCACGATCTCCAGGCCGCCGAGTTTCACCTGGGGGTTGGCGACCACCTTGCCGGTGATCTTCACCGCCGACTCGGCCGTCACCCGGTCGAAGGCCGCCTCGATGACGTCGCCCTCCCCGCCGCGCGGATGGGTGACCTGCACCAGCCCGGTGTGGTCACGGACGAGGACGAACTGCATGCGCCGCTGGAGCCGCAGGGTGTTCACCCAGCCGAAGACGGTGACCGTCTCGTCGAGGCGGGCGCGGAGGTCTGCGACGAGGGTACGCGTCATGATGTGCAACTCCCTGTTGCCGGCGCGTTGTTCGCGCCAAGGAGAGGCGGTAGACGGCCGCCTCGGGACGCGATCACCCTAGCCGGGCCACCCTCCCGGGCGCCCGCGAATTCGCCTCCCGCACGGCCGCACGGGCGATGTGACGCACATCACTCCGGCGGGCCGATGAGTGCGCGGCCGGACGGCGGTCTTCACTCACGTAGGAACGCAACAGCACCGGACGACACGGAACACCGCAGGACCGGAACACCGCAGGGGGTTCGGGCCGGCAGCGGGCCGGAACACCCGGACACCGGAAGAACCCGAACACCAGAACACCCGAACACCCCGAGCGCCCGAGCGCCGGAGACAGGAGCAGCGCCATGCGCATCGTGATCAGCGAGTTCATCAGCCTCGACGGTGTCGTGCAGGCCCCGGGCGGCAAGGAGGAGGACACCGACGGCGGCTTCGTCAACGGCGGTTGGACGCACCCCTTCTTCGACCCGGAGGTCGTGGGCGGCGCGTTCGACGAGGCCCTGAACGGGGCGGACGCGCTGCTGTACGGGCGGCGCACCTGGCAGAACATGGCGGCGGCCTGGCCGGAGCGGGCCGGCGACCCGTTCGCCGACCGGATGAACGCGATCCCCAAGTACGTCGTGTCCGACACGCTCGGCGAGGCCGACCTCACCTGGAACAACACCACGCTGATCCCCGGCGCCGGGGCGATCGGCCGGATCCGCGAACTGCGCGGCGCCGAGGGCGGCAGCCTGCTGGTGATGGGCAGCCCCAGCCTGGTGCGCACCCTGATCGCCGAGGGCCTGGTCGACGAACTCCGACTGATGATCATGCCGGTACTGGTCGGCGGCGGTAAGTCGATCTTCCCCGAGGACGGCGGCCTGCACACCCTCGAACTGGCCGCCTCGGTCACCAGCCCCACGGGCGTACTCGTCTGCACCTACCGCGCGGCCGACCGGTCGTAGTGCGCGGCACGGGGAGGGCGGCGTCCGGCACCCGCCCGGTCCTACCCGGCCGCCGCCTCCCCGCGCCGCCGCATCGTCACCACCAGCAGGAACAGCGCCGACAGCACCGCCGCCGCCCGCAGCACCCCCGGCACCGCCGCCCACACCTCGGGGCCCACCTGCTGCCCCGGCTGCAGCGGCTCGCCCCAGCGGCCCTCGGCCCGGCCCCAGAACCAGGCCGTGGTCGCGCCCAGCGCACCCAGCGGGATGCCGAGCACCGCGAACTTCCGCATCAGGTCGGAGAGCCGGTGCGACATGTAGCCGAGTCCCCAACCGGCCAGCATCACCAGCATCAGCCCACTGACCGCGCCACCGGCCAACACCCCGGCGGCGAGCAGCAGCAGCGGCGACGGCCGACGGCCCGCCAGGAGTCCGGGCCGCGGCGGCTTCCCGGACCTCGCCGCGCCGCTCCCCTTCGCCGCACCCTTCGGGGCCCGACCGGACTTCCGACCACCGGACGCCGGACCCGGCACCCCTGCGCCGGAGACACCGGACCCGCCGGACCCGCCGACCGCGTCGTCCGCACGGCCCGCGCCGCCCTCGTCCCCCGCCGCTCGCTGCTCCGGGATCGACGTCGTCGCCGGCCGGGGGGCGTCCGAGAAGTCCGTCATGACCAGCTGCCAGCCGCCACCCTCCGGCGGCGGCACGAACACCGGCGCTGCCACCGGCTCGGAGTCCCGCCCGGAATCCCGCTCGGCGTCACGTCCGGAGTCCCCCTCGGGGGCAGCTCCGGTGGACCGTTCCGCGCCGGCCGCCCCCGTCCGTTTCCGGTCCGCCGAACCCGGCCCCGAGCCCGCCGGACCCGTCGGCGAACCCGGACCCGTCGGCGAACCCGAGCCAACCGCACCCGAGGACGCCGCACCCTCACCCCCGGCGTCCGCCGCCGCCCCCGCGCCCGCGCCCGCCTCGGTCGGCGCGTACACGCTCTCCTCGTCCCCCGCGCCCGCGCCCGACGTCTCCGGCGTACCCGCGCCCCCCGCAGCACCGCCCCCGGCTCCCGGCCGTCCGCTCCACGGGCCCCGCTTGCGCCACCACTCACCGTCCACCATGCCCGCACACCCCGCCTCGCCGTACCCGGCCCCGCTCCGCCGATCAGGACGCTACCCACCCCGACCCCGCCCACGCGACCGGTGACCACCGTCACCACCGCCGACTAACCTAGGTCGAATGACCACACAGCAGGGCCCCCGACGCACGAGCGGCGCCCGCGGCGCCGAGGGAGCGGGTGCCGCGCGCGGCTCCGGCAAGTCCGCCGCCGCCCCGCGCACCCTCGCCGAGGAGCTGCGCAGCCGCTCCGACGACGCCCTGGCCGTCCTGCTGCGGTCCCGTCCGGACCTGCTGAACCCGGTGCCGAGCGACCTCACCCAGCTCGCCGCCCGGCTCTCCTCGCGCGCCTCCGCACTGCGCGCCCTGGAGCGCCTGGACCGCTTCACCCTGCAGGTCGCCGAGGCCCTCGCCGCCGCACCGGACGGCACCTCGCCCGCCACCGTGAAGTCCCTGCTGTGCGGGCCGGCGAAGGTCAAGCCGCATCCGGGTGCGACCCCGCTCACCGCCGCCGACCGGGCCGCGGTGACCGCCGCGCTGCCGGGCGCGCTCGCCACCCTGCGCGACCGCGCCCTGCTGTGGGGGCCGGACTCCGACCTGCGCCTGGTCATCGCGGTACGGGAGGCGCTGGCCCCGACCGCGGCGAATCCGGGCCGTACCGGTCTGGGCCCGACCCTGGCCGACGCCACACTGGGCATGTCCCCGGCCCGGCTGCAGCAGTTGCTGGCCTCGGCGGGCCTGCCCGCCACCGCCGACCCGGTGACCGCCGTGTCCGCGCTCACCGCCCTGTTCACCGACCGGGTGCGCTGCGACGCCCTGCTCGCCGCGGCCCCGGAGCCGGCCCGGCGGCTGCTGGAGCGGCTGGTCTGGGGGCCGCCCACCGGCACCGTCCCGGACGCCACCCGCCCGGTCACCGCCGAGGACGCGCGGAGCCCGGTCGAGTGGCTGATCGCCCGCGGGCTGCTGCTGCCGTCCGGTCCGGGGAGCGTCGTGCTGCCCCGTGAGGTCGCACTGCACCTGCGCGGCGGCCGCACCCACCGCACGGTCGAGCCGACCGCACCCGAACCGGCGCCCGCCGGTGCGCCGCACGATCCACAGGCTGTGGACGGCGCCGCCGCCGGCCAGGCACACACCGCCGTCCGGACGGTCGAGGAACTGCTCGACCTGTGGGGCCTGCAGCCGCCGCCCACCCTGCGGGCCGGCGGCCTCGGCGTCCGCGACCTCAAGCGCGCCGCGCAGGCCCTGGAGACCACCGAGCAGCAGGCCGCGTTCTGGCTGGAACTCGCCTTCACCGCGGGTCTGCTGGCGCCGGACGGCGAGGCCGACGAACGCTGGGCCCCCACCCCCGCCTACGACACCTGGCTGCAGCGCGGCGCCGCCGAGCGCTGGGCGGTGCTGGCCGGCGCCTGGCTCGCCGCCACCCGGGTCTCCGCGCTCACCGGCACCCCGGACGGCAAGGGCAAGGCCCGGGCCGCCCTCGGCCCGGAGCTCGACCGCACGCTCGCCCCGTCGGTCCGCCGGGCCACCCTCGCGCTGCTCGCCGAACTGCCGCCCGGCACCCCGGCCGGCGCGGACGACCTGCTGCCCACCCTGCGCTGGGAGCGTCCGCTGCGCGGCGGCCCGACCGGCCCGGACGGCCGGGACCTGCGCGACGACCTGGTCGCCTGGACGCTCGCCGAGGCCGAACTACTCGGCGTCACCGGCCGCGGCGCCCTCGCCGCCCCGGCCCGCGCCCTGCTGACGGCCGAGGCCGACCCGGCCGAGGTCCTGGAGCCACTGCTGCCCCAGCCGCTGGACCACGTGATCCTGCAGCCGGACCTCACCGCGATCGCCCCCGGCCCGCTGCTCACCCCGCTCGCCCAGGCCCTCGCGCTCTGCGCCGACGTCGAGTCCAAGGGCGGCGCCACCGTCTACCGGTTCACCACCGCGTCGGTCCGCCGCGCCCTGGACGCCGGGCGCACCGCCGCGGACCTGCGGGCCTTCCTGGACCAGCACTCCCGGACGCCCGTCCCGCAGCCGCTGGCCTACCTGATCGACGACGTCGCCCGGCGCCACGGCGTGCTGCGGGTCGGCGCCGCCTCCTCGTACCTGCGCTGCGACGACCCGTCACTGCTCGCCGAGGTGCTCGCCGACCGCCGCTCGGTCGACCTGCGGCTGCGGCTGCTCGCCCCGACCGTGCTCGCCGCGCAGGCCGCACCGGACGTGCTGCTCTCCACCCTGCGCGCGATGGGGTACGCGCCGGCCGCCGAGTCCGCCGAGGGCGACGTACTGGTCACCCGGCCCGACAGCCACCGCACCCCGCCGCACAGTGCGCCGGTGCCCGTCCCGGACGGGCCGCCGGCCCCCGACGACGCCCTGCTGGGCGCCGCCGTCCGGGCCGTCCGCGCCGGGGACCGGGCGGCGACCGCCGTCCGCCGGGAGACCGTGGCCGGGCCTGCGGCGACCCCGCAGCAGAGCGGACCGGCCGGCGTCGACACCCGCCGGCTCCCGCGCACCGCGGCGGCCGACACCCTGGCCGCGCTGCAGACCGCCGTCCTGCTCGGCGAGCGGATGTGGATCGGCTACATCAACGCCGAGGGCCTGGCCTCGCAGCGCGTCGTCGACCCGGTGAAGGTCGAGGGCGGCTTCGTCACCGCCTTCGACCACCACGCGGACGAGTTGCGCACCTTCGCCCTGCACCGGATCACCGGGGTGGCGGAGGTGGAGGAGTAGGGCCGGGCCCCGCGACCGGGGGCTCCCTCGGTCAGCCGCCCTGCTTGGCCTGCTCCATCTTCTGCTTGACCGCCTGGTCGGCCAGCGTCCCGATCTCGCCCTGGCCCACCGGCATGCTGCCGCCGGTGACCACGTCGGCCAGCAGGAAGCCGGGCGCCGCGAGCGGCCCGCCGACGCCCTCGCCGATCCCGGCGATCGCGTGCGCCGAACCGGCGGAGGAGGCGGTCGCGGCGAAGGCCGTACCGGCGAGGGCGAGAGCGGTGAGGACACGCTTCGACTTGTTCATGCCGTGCTCAACGAGTCCGGCCCCTCCCGGTCACCCCTGCCGGGCCGCGCGCTGCCGCCCGACTCGCGTTCCCCGGTTTGACGTACCGGGCGCAGCGGCGTAGTCCGGACAGGGAGGGGGGTGGGACGAGCGGAGGAGTCATCATGCTCGGCGAACTCATCGGCGACCTGCAGGGACAGGAATCCGGGCGCCGCGTCATCGCCACCGGGGACGGACACCCGTTGGTGGAGGTCTCGTTCGAGGGCAGCGGCAGCGTCTACGGGACCGGGGTCAAGGAGTTCGGCACCTACGAGGCGGAACTGCGCGCCGACGGCACGCTCTACGGCGAGGGCCAGGGCGTCGACATGACCGCCGACGGCCAGACCTTGAGCTGGCACGGCACCGGTATCGGCCACTTCACCGAGGAGGGCGGCACCAGCTTCCGCGGCGCGCTGTTCTTCTCCACCGCCTCACCGCAGTTCGAGAAGCTCAACGGCATCGTCGGCCTGTTCGAGTTCGAGACGGACGCCGACGGCAAGTCCACCGGGAAGGTGTGGGAGTGGACGTAGCCGCCCCCCGGCCATGCCCCCGGCGGTGACCGCCGCCCCCGTCCGGCGGAGAATGCGCGACACTGGAGGGTCTGCGTCCAACCGATGCGACCAGCCGAGCCAGTGGAGGGCATCCCCGCGTGAACGACGGACCGCTCATCGTCCAGAGCGACAAAACGCTTCTCCTGGAGATCGACCACCCCCGGGCCGCCGAGTGCCGGCGCGCCATCGCCCCGTTCGCCGAACTGGAGCGCGCACCCGAGCACGTCCACACCTACCGGGTCACCCCGCTCGGCCTGTGGAACGCCCGCGCCGCCGGGCACGACGCCGAGCAGGTGGTCGACGCCCTGGTGACGTTCTCGCGCTACCCCGTGCCGCACGCCCTGCTCGTGGACGTCGCCGACACCATGGCCCGCTACGGCCGGCTCAAGCTCAGCAAGCACCCCACCCACGGCCTGGTGCTCACCACCACCGACCGCCCGGTGCTGGAGGAGGTGCTGCGCTCCAAGAAGATCGTCCCGCTGGTCGGTGCCCGGGTCGACCCCGACACCGTGGTCGTCCACCCGTCCGAGCGCGGCCAGATCAAGCAGGTCCTGCTCAAACTCGGCTGGCCCGCCGAGGACTTCGCCGGGTACGTCGACGGCGAGGCGCACCCCATCCACCTGGAGCAGGACGGCTGGCAGCTGCGCCCGTACCAGGCCCAGGCCGTCGAGGGCTTCTGGCACGGCGGCTCGGGCGTCGTCGTGCTGCCGTGCGGCGCCGGCAAGACCCTGGTCGGGGCCGCCGCGATGGCCGAGGCCAAGTCGACCACGCTCATCCTGGTCACCAACACCGTCTCCGCGCGCCAGTGGAAGCACGAACTGGTCAAGCGCACCTCGCTCACCGAGGACGAGATCGGCGAGTACAGCGGCACCAGGAAGGAGATCCGCCCGGTCACCATCGCCACGTACCAGGTGATGACCACCCGGCGGAAGGGCGTCTACCCGCACCTGGAGCTGTTCGACGCCCGCAACTGGGGCCTGGTCGTGTACGACGAGGTGCACCTGCTGCCGGCGCCGGTCTTCAAGTTCACCGCGGACCTCCAGGCCCGCCGCCGGCTCGGGCTGACCGCCACCCTGGTCCGCGAGGACGGCCGCGAGGGCGACGTGTTCTCCCTCATCGGCCCCAAGCGCTTCGACGCCCCGTGGAAGGAGATCGAGGCCCAGGGGTACATCGCCCCCGCCGACTGCTGCGAGGTCCGGGTCACCCTCACCGACTCCGAGCGCCTCGCGTACGCCACCGCCGAGCCCGAGGAGCGCTACCGCTTCTGCGCCACCACCGCCACCAAGCGGCGGGTCGTCGAGGCCCTGGTCAAGAAGCACGAGAACGACCAGACCCTGATCATCGGCCAGTACATCGACCAGCTCGACGAACTCGGCGAGGTGCTCGACGCGCCCGTGATCAAGGGCGAGACCAGCAACGCCCAGCGGGAGAAGCTGTTCGAGGCGTTCCGGTCCAAGGAGATCGGCGTGCTGGTGGTGTCCAAGGTCGCCAACTTCTCCATCGACCTGCCCGAGGCGACCGTCGCCATCCAGGTCTCCGGCACCTTCGGCTCCCGCCAGGAGGAGGCCCAGCGCCTCGGCCGGGTCCTGCGGCCCAAGGCCGACGGGCACGCGGCCCACTTCTACTCGGTGGTGGCCCGCGACACCGTCGACCAGGACTTCGCCGCCCACCGGCAGCGCTTCCTCGCCGAGCAGGGCTACGCCTACCGCATCATCGACGCGGACGACGTGCTGTAGGCGTCCTGCGGACCGGCCGGCGGGTGCGTACCCGTCGGTCGGCGCCCGCCGGCAGGTCCGGTGGGCGCTGGTGGGTGCCGGTGGGTGACGCCGTCAGTACCTGACGCCGTCGCGCCCGAGGAAGACCACGCGCGCGGCGGTGTCGAGGGCGATCCCGAGGTTGCGGACGGCCGTCGTCAGGGGGTTGTGGCGACGCCGACCCGGCCCGGTGGCGGCCGTCGCACCGGCGGGTCGGTCGGGGATGGACTCACGGTTCGGCACCCGGGGGGCCTCGGCCGCTGCCCGGGGCGCCGTCATCGGTACGGTGCTCATGTCTTCAACGGTAGGTTCCCGGCGCGCCGAGCACATCACCCCAAAGGCCGTGTCCGACAGGACGCAGGTCGTCCTCCAGGTGTACGGAGGACCCCGAGGCCCCGGGACCCCGGACCCGGGACCGGGCTGGAACCCGCGGCCCGGTGGCATTAGGATCTTCCGTCTGCCCCCTCCCGCACCGTGGTACCTGCTGAGATCCGCGCAGGCAGCCGGGGGAGGCGCCGACCGCACGGCAACCGGTCGGCCGATTCCACCGTGAGCTCCTACGATCCGCCGCGCCCGTCCAGTGGCCGGCCGGGAAGGTTCGCTGTGCCCGCCACCTCCACCACCGACCCCCTCCAGCGCGAACGCGACCACCTGGCCGCCTCCCGGAACGCGCTGAGAGCGATGCGCGAGGACGTCCAGTCGCTGGACATCCGCAACGTGACCGGCAGCTGGGTCACCGCCCTCGTCCTCCGGAACCAGATCGAGGCCCGGATCGCCGCCCTCGCCGACCTCTCGCACACCCCGCTGTTCTTCGGCCGGCTCGACTACCTGCACGCGATCAGCGAGGAACTGTCGGAGGGCAGCGGCGGGGAGAGCTTCTACATCGGGCGCCGGCACGTCCACGACGGCGACGGCGACCCCATGGTGATCGACTGGCGCGCGCCCGTCGCCCAGCCCTTCTACCGGGCCTCCCGCACCGAGCCGATGGACGTCGAACGCCGCCGCCGCTTCGGCTACACCGGCGGCGAACTGACCGCCTACGAGGACGAGCACCTCACCGACCCCGCCGAGGCGGAGACCGGCTCCGCCCTGCTCGCCGCCGAGATCGAGAAGCCCCGCGTCGGCCCGATGCGCGACATCGTCGCCACCATCCAGCCCGAACAGGACGAGATCGTCCGCGCCGACATCACGGGCACCATCTGCGTCCAGGGCGCCCCCGGCACCGGGAAGACCGCCGTCGGACTCCACCGCGTCGCGTACCTGCTCTACGCGCACCGCGAGCGCCTGGCCCGCACCGGCACCCTGGTCATCGGCCCCAACAACGCCTTCCTCTCGTACATCGAGCAGGTGCTGCCCGCACTCGGCGAGCTCGACGTCGCCCAGGCGACCGTCCAGCAGCTCGTCGCACACGTCGAGGTCCGCGGCGAGGACACCCCCGAAGCCGCACGGCTCAAGGGCGACCCGCGGATGGCCGAGGTGCTCCGCCGCGCCGTCCGCTCCGGCATCACCCTGCCGACCGAACCCTGCGTGGTCGTCCGCGGCTCCCGCCGCTGGCGCGTCCCGGTGTACGAACTCGTCGAGATCATCGAGGAGCTGAAGGGCCGTGACATCCGCTACGGCGCCGCCCGGGAGGCCCTGCCGCAGCGGATCGCGCACGCCGTCCTGCTGAAGATGGAGCAGGGCGGCGAGGCCCCCGACGACCGGGTGCAGGACGCCGTCGCCCGCAACACCGCGGTCAAGGCCGTGGTCAAGGAGTGCTGGCCGCAGGTCGACCCCGCCAAGCTGGTCCTGCGCCTGCTCTCCGAACCCGCCTTCCTCGCCGAGTGCGCCGACGGCGTCCTGACCGAGGACGAGCAGCACGCCGTGCTCTGGCCCAAGCCCGGCCGCTCGGTGAAGACCGCCCGCTGGACGCCCGCCGACGCCGTCCTGGTCGACGAGGCCACCGACCTCGTACAGCGCACCGCCTCGCTCGGCCACGTCGTGCTCGACGAGGCCCAGGACCTCTCGCCCATGCAGTACCGCGCGGTCGGCCGCCGCTGCACCACCGGCTCCGCCACCGTCCTCGGCGACCTCGCCCAGGGCACCACGCCGTGGGCCACCGCCAGCTGGCCCGAGGCCCTGCACCACCTCGGCAAGCCGGCCGCCCACATCGAGGAGCTCACCAAGGGCTTCCGGGTGCCCGAGGAGGTCATCTCGTACGCCTCGCGGCTGCTGCCGTCCATCGCCCCGGGGCTCGCCCCGGCCGGTTCCGTCCGCGAGGCGCCCGGCTCGCTGAGCGTTACCCGTGTCGAGGAGACGGACGAACTGGTGGCGGCCGTGGTCGACGCCTGCCGGCGGGCCCTGGAACGCGAGGGCTCGACCGGCCTGATCGCCGCCGACGACCGCATCCCGCTGCTCGCCGAGGCGCTCGGCGCAGCCGGGCTCCCACACCTCTCACCGGGGACGGAGACCAGCGCCGAGGCCCGGCTGACCCTGGTGCCGGCCTCGCTGGCCAAGGGTCTGGAGTACGACTACGTGGTGCTGGACGAGCCCGCCGCCGTGGTGGCCGGCGAGCCCGACGAGCGGACCGGCCTGCGACGGCTGTACGTGGCGCTCACCCGTGCGGTCTCGGGGCTGGCGGTGCTGCACTCGGCACCGCTGCCGGAGGAGCTTGGGGTGACGGCAGCGGGTTGACGGAGGACGGAGGACGGAGGGCGGACGGCGGCTGACCGATGGCCGACGCCGGACGACCGATGACCGATGACGGACGGCGGATGACGGCCGACGAACAACGGATGGCGGATGACAGATTTCATCATCTGTCATCCGCCATCCGTCGACCGTTATATGTTGAACGTCAGCCGCCAACCGCTATCCGTCAGCCGTCAGCCGTCACCGGCCAACCGTCGTCCGCCGCCTGTCAGCCGTCGATCAACGACCGCCAGTGCGCGACCTTCGACGCGTCCACCGGTGACGTCCACCCGTCGACGCGCACCGCGCCGCCGACGTGGAACGCGTCGAACCCGGCGGCCCGCAGGCTCGGCAGGTGCTCGGCACGCAGGCCGCCGCCGATCAGGATCTGCTGGCCGTAGCCGGGCTCGCCGGCCCGGGCGAGTTCGGCGACCAGGGTGTCCCGGCCCGCATCCACGCCACCGGCCGCCCCGGAGGTCAGGAAGGTGTCCAGGCCGGGAAGGGCTCCGACGGCGGCCCGGACCGCGGCGCGGTCGGCGCTGTGGTCGATCGCCCGGTGGAAGGTCCAGCGGCAACCGGCCACGGCCTCCGCCACCGCCTCGGTCGCGGCCAGGTCGACCAGGCCGTCGCCGCCGAGGAAGCCGAGGACGAACTCGTCCGCCCCCTCGGCGCGCAGTGCGGTGGCACGGGCGCGCAGGTCGTCCAGGTCGCCGGGCGCGAAGCCGTCCCGGATGCGCAGCATGACGCGCAGCGGGAGGTCCACGGCGGCGCGGATCTTGGCGAAGTCCTCGACGGACGGGGTGAGTCCGTCGGCGGCCATGTCCGTGACCAGTTCGAGGCGGTCGGCGCCGCCCGACTCGGCGGCCTGGGCGTCCTGGGCGGTCAGCGCGATGACTTCGAAGATTGGTCTAGACATGTAGACCAATTTGCCATACGGACCCACCTCCCGGCGACCCCCCTGCATGCGATCGGGCCGACCACCTGACCGCCTGACCACCGGCCCGACCGCCCGGCCGCCCGGTCACCCAGCAGCCCGGCCGCCGCACCGTCACCGGAGCGCGCCGCCCCCGGTCAGCTCGGGCGGCAGCTTGCCGCCGATCCGGCCGGTCACCGTCAGCAGCAGGACGAGGCACGCAGCCAACGTCAGCGTCGTGAGCGTCTCCCCGGAGAGCCGCCCGCCCCAGAACCCCAGCACGGCGTAGGGCGCGGTGAGCGGCAGGACCGCCAGCGCGACCGCGGCCGGCCTGGACCATCCCGGGGTCGCGGCGAGCAGGACGAACAGCGGCAGGAGCAGCATCCCCGCGGCCGGCCGGACGTCCGACGGCACGCTGCCGTAGCCGCCCTGAATCGCGGCGAGCAGGACGCCGCCCACACCCGCCGCGAGCACGGCACTCCGCATCCGCCAGCTCGGCTCGGCGAGCATCTCGCGGGGCGCCGCCAGCACGAGCAGGCCCGACAGGAGGAACGGCAGGCCGTCGACGGCGGCCACACACACGTTGAAGGTGCCGAGGTCGCGCCACAGGGCCTGGGCGGCGGGGAGGATCCCACCGAACGCGATCAGTGCGGCGATCGGCCGGGCCACCACCCAGCGCCCGAGCATGACGGACGCGGCCAGCAGCAGGGGCAGCACGATCTGGCAGAAGACGATCACGTAGAAGAGCACGCCGATGTACGCGGCCGGGGCCTCGGCGAACATCTTGAGGTTGCTCCGGGGTTCGGAGAGCCAGGGGTAGGCCGCGAGTCCGGCCACGCCGCCGGCCGCCAGCGGGGCGGACCGGGCGAGCAGTCGGCCGACGGGCGAGCGCGAGATCAGGCCGAACCGCACGCGCAGGCCGTAACGCACGGTGTCGATCACCTCGGCCGCCAGGTCCCGCCTGCTCGCACCGGCGGTGGCGTCCATCAGCACGGCCGCGAGCTCGTCGCCGCGCTCGCGCCGGTAGTCGGCGGGGAACGCCCAGAGCACGGTCCGCAGCAGCGGGCTCAGCCCTCCGTCCGGCCCTTCGCCACCCGCCCCGGCCCCGAATCCGGCGCCGCCGACACCGGCAACCCCGGCCCCGACACCACCGATACCGACGCCCCCGCCCCCAACCCCGAAGCCGACGCCGACACCGACGCCGACCTCGACACCGGAGGCCGGGTCGCCCTTCCCGAGGGGGACGGCTTCGGTACGACCGGTCATGCGAGACCCCCTGTGGCCTTCAGTCGGACGGTGGGCAGTGCGAGCCGCCGCTCGGCCTCGCCGACGACGGCGCGCAGGCGCTGCGTCTCCCCGGCGAGGGCGTCCCGCCCGGTGTCGGTGAGCGCGTAGGTGCGGCGGGCACGGCCGTCGACGACCTCCTCGCTGTCGACCCGGATCAGCTCCTGCTGGAGCAGCCGGTCGAGGGCGCCGTAGAGGGTGCCGGTGCGCATCTTCACGCGACCGCCGGAGATGACGGAGATTTCCTGGATGAGCGCGTAGCCGTGTCTGGGGGCATCGGCGAGCGCAGTGAGCAGAAGCAGCGTCGGCTCCTGCATGGAGCGTTCTGTCATACGAGCAATATATCGCCGACCGGCATATGACGTCCACAGGAACCACCGACCGGCACCCGCCCCCACCCGACCGCTCGCCAGAATGTGCCCATGCCCACCACCGAACGCCCCACCCCGCAACCGCCCGCGGAAGACCCCGAAGACCCCACCGACCTCACCGCGACCACCGAGGCCACCGACCCCACCGAGGCCACCAACACCGCCGCGATCCCCGCCGACCTCCTCGACGCCTGGAGCGCCCTGCTCCGCCGCTGCGGTGCGAGCGCCGACCCCGAGCCGTCCGGCCGCGAGCTGCTGCGCCGTTGGGCCGAACCGCAGCGCCGCTACCACACCACCGACCACCTGCGGGCGGTGCTCGCCCACGTGGACGCCCTCGCCGCGCACGCGGCCGACCCGGACGCCGTCCGCCTCGCCGCCTGGTTCCACGACGCCGTCTACCGGCCGGACCGCTCGGAGAACGAGGAGCGCAGCGCCGCCCTCGCCGTCCTGGCGCTCACCGAGGCCGGGCTCACCGCGGAGCGGGTCGCCGAGGTCGCCCGGCTGGTCCGGCTCACCGTCACCCACCACCCCGAGCCCGGCGACCGCGACGCCGAGGTGCTGTGCGACGCGGACCTCGCCGTGCTCGGCGGTACCCCGGAGCAGTACGCGGACTACGCGGCGGCGGTCCGCGCGGAGTACGCCTTCGTCCCCGAGCCGGACTTCCGGGCCGGACGGGCGGCGGTCCTGCGGCAACTGCTGGCGCTGCCCGCGCTGTACCGCACCCCGGCCGCCCGCGACCGCTTCGACGGCCCCGCCCGTGCCAACCTGGCCGCCGAACTCGACCGCCTGGAGGCCCCCGGCACCCCGGACACCCCCTGACCGCACAGCCCGCCCCCGCCCGCCGACCCGCCGACCGACACACCCGAGCCGACACACGGCAGAACCTCCCGCCGCCCGCCCCGGCCGCATTCCGGGAACGAGCGACGGGAGGAGTTCACTCACCCCGTACGGAACACCTGCCGTGACACCCGCAGCGACACCGCAGCGGCACCGAGCCGCGCCGAGCCGCGCCGGACCACGCCGCCCGCTACGCCGCCCCCCGCCGCGCGGGACGCCCGCCGCTCCGGGTGAACAGCGCCGCCCCCAGCCCGGCGACCACCGGCAGCACCACGGTGATCAGCACGATCAGCGTCCACGGCGCCGCGAACGGAGCCTCCGCGCCCGGCTGCCCGGAGGCCCGCGACCGCAGCAGGGCCAACGCGGGCACGAACCCGCTGACCGTGCCGAGCACCGCACCGATGGACGCGATCAGCGTGCACTGCAGGCCGGCCTGGAGGCGCCGGGTCCACGGTGCGGCGCCGATGGCGGCCAGGGTGGTCCGGTCGTTGCGGGAGTCGGCGGCGGCCAGACCGGTGGCGACGGCCGCGGCCCCGAGCACGACGACGGCGGCGAACCCGCTGAGCGAGAGGCTCGCGACGTCGCTCTTCGGCCGGTACCCGCGCTCCACCTCCAGCGAGGCGCTCGGGACGATCCGCACGGCGGTCGCCTCGGCGCGCTGCTGCTCCTTGGAGCTCGGCGCGGTGTCGGGCAGCCAGACCGAGCCCACCGGGTCGGGCACGAGGCCCGCCTTCCGCACCGCGTCGGTGCTCATCAGCGCGGCGCCGAAGCGGGCGGCCGCGGGGTCGTCGACGAGCACGGCGTCGACGCCGATCTCCCGCGTCCCGGCCTGCGGCACCTCACCGGGCCGGACGGGCGCGCCCGCTCCGCCCTGCATGGTGAGGACGGCCTTGCCGTCGTGGAGGTAGGAGGGGTCGAAGACCACGACCCGGCCCTCGGCGAGGGCGCTCTCGGCGCGGGCGGTCGCGGCGCTCCGCCCGCGCAGGCCGAACAGGTTGTGCAGCACCGCCGCGTCGCCGGCCACCACCCGGTCCCCGTGCTGCCCGAGCCCACCGGAGCCGACCCGCCGCAGCCCGTCGTCCCGGCCACCGCCGCCGCCGGGCCCCTGCGGACCACCCTCCGAGGGACCGGACGGCGCCCCGCCCTTGACCCGCACGGTGCTCGAACAGTTGTCACAGAAGACGTACTTGGCCTCATACAGGTCGGCGCGCTCGCCGAGGCCGGGCAGGTCCTGCTCGACCGCGCCGCGCAGCTGCGGGAGCAGCTTGCTGTCCCGGTCGACGTACGCGTTGACCACGACCGCGTTGACCGGGGCGAGCGGCCGGTAGGAGGCGCGGGCCTGGGCGTCGCTGCCGGTGGTGTACACCCCGACGGCGACGGCTCCCGCGACGGCGGCGAGCACGGCGGCGACGGCCGGCGCGGTACGGGCCCGGTGGCGGGCGGCGTCGCGCAGGGCGAGCCGCGGCGCGAGCGGGAGCCGGCGGGCGAGCCGTCCGCAGAGCACGAGCAGCAGCGGGGTGAGGAGCAGCAGGCCGAGTTCGGCGGTGACCGCCCCGGCCAGCACCGAGAGCGTACGGATGCTGAACCCTCCGGCGACGGGCATGCCGCCGCCTTCCTGGGTGGTCGCGCCGAACAGCGCCCCGGCGGCACCGGCGCCCACCATCAGCAGGCCCAGAACGGGCACCCAGCGGCTCGGCGTGCCCACGGTGTCGCGTCCGCTGAGCCCGGCGACCACGTCGCGCCTGCCGGCCTGGACGGCGGGCAGCACCGCCGCGAGCAGCGCGGTGGCGATCCCGACGCCGGCGATGGCGAGCAGGTCGAGCGGCACGATCGCGAAGTGGCCGAAGCGGCTGCCGCCGGCCTCCTCGATCCAGGGCCGGAGCAGGGCGACGAGCCCGGTGCCGAGCAGGATGCCGACGGCCGCTCCGGTGGTCCCGAGGACCAGCCCGGAGCCGAGGACGACGGCGCGCACGTGGCCGCGGTGCCCGCCGGCGGCGGCGAGCAGGGCGAGTTGGCGCCGCGAGCGCTGGGCACCGACCGCGAAGGCGGGGCCGGCCAGCAGCGCGACCTCCAGCAGCGCCATGCCGATGACGGTGGCCAGCACGACGGTCGTGGTGGTGGCGCTGTCGGGCCCGTCGTACCGGTGGGCGTTGCGGTGGTACGGGACGTCCGCGCGGGCGGGCGGGTCGAGGGCGACGTTGCGCGAGGTGACGGTGTAGCCGTACCGGTTGAACTCCTGGACCTTGGCCCAGTCGAGCGCGGCCCCGGCGGGCAGCCGCACCAGCCAGGCGTCCTTGGGCGGACCCTGGTCGCCCGCCGCGGCACCGGCCGCCGCGCCCGGCCGGCCCGCGTCGGGTGCGGGTGCGGGTGCGAGTGCGGCGGCCAGCGGGGCGAGGAGTTCGCCGGGCCGGCCGACCAGCTGGACCTTGCGCAGGTCCCCGGGGTACTCCACGGCGCCGGTCAGCGTGAACGGCGTCGCCTCCAGCCCCTTGAGGGCGGTGGTGTCGCCGAGGCGCAGTCCGGACTCCTCCAGGAACGCCCGGGTGGCCGCGATCTCGCGGGGCGCGGCGGGGGCGCGGCCGCCGACCAGGACGATCCGGCCGGACCAGAGCGGCCCGGTGAGGTCGGCCTCGGTCGTCCCGGTCCGCAGCAGCCCCGCGCGGGATCCGGCGCTGACGTCGGGACCGGGCCGGGCGGCGGTGAGGACGGTGCCGGGCGGCAGCAGCCCGGCGACCAGGGCGGCCGGTTCGGTGTCGGCGGCCCGGCGCTGTTCGGGGGTGGCCGCTCCCCCGGCCTGCGGGAGCACCACGGCGCCGTCGTCGGCGAAGGGCGCCTGCTCGACGGCCCGGCCGGGCAGGTGGGCGCTGATCAGCGCGTCCGCGCCGCCCATCAGCCGCTCCACCCGTTCGGCGGGGGCGGGCCGGCTGCTGCGGTGCACCACGTCGGCCCCGGCGACGCCGAGGACGGGGAGCGCGACCATGGCGATGATCAGGGCGCTGCGGCCCTTCGCGCGCAGGGCGTCCCGACGGGCGATCCGCAGCGGGACCCTCCCGAGGAGGCCGAGGCCCCGCCGCCCCCGCGCCCGGTCGTCCTGCATCCCGGAGCGCCTCATCGGACCGCCTCCGTCCGGCCGTGCCGGGCCGCGATCCGCAGCAGGGTGTCCTCGCGCTGGCCGGCGGCCTCGTCGACCATCCGGCCGTCGCGCAGGAACACCACCCGGTCGGCCCAGACGGCGTGCCGGGCCTCGTGGGTGACCATCATGGCGGCCGCACCGGCGTCGCAGCGGGCCCGCAGCACCCCGAGGACGGCCTCGCCGGCCGCCGAGTCCAGGGCGCCGGTCGGCTCGTCGGCGAGGACGAGCCGCCGCTCGCCGATCAGGGCGCGGGCGATGGCGACCCGCTGCTGCTGGCCACCGGACATCTCGTCGGGGAAGCGGTCGGCGAGGTCGAGGATGCCGAGCTCCTCCAGGGCGGCGAGGGCCTCCCGGCGGGCGACCCGGCCGGAGACGCCGTCCAGTTCGCGCGGCAGGGCGGTGTTCTCGGCTGCGGTGAGCGCCGGGATCAGGTTGTAGTCCTGGAAGACGTAGCCGACGGCGCGCCGGCGGACCGCGGCCAGCCGCCCGCGGCTCAGACCGCCGAGCGGGGTGCCCTCGACCAGGACCCGGCCCCCGCTCGGGGTGTCCAGGCCGCCGGCGAGCGCGAGCAGGGTGGACTTGCCGGAGCCGGAGGGCCCCATCACGGCGACGAACTCCCCCGGTCGCACCGCCAGTTCGACCCCGCTCAGCGCGTGCACCTCGGACGCGCCCTGCCCGTGCACCCGGGAGACGTCCTCCAGGTGCAGGGCGGGCTCGGCGCCGCTCCCGGCGGCCGGTTGTGACTGGGACATGGCTCTCCCCCTCGATCGCGGTGCACGTCGTGCGCATCGCATTGCATACCGAGTATGTATACCGAGGCACGGGGCGAGACTCAAGTGGACGACATAAGTCGCTCGACTACATATACTGGAAAACGACAGCCTCCGCACCTGCCCGCACACCCGCAGAAGACCCCCGCCCGACCCTGGCCCCAGACCAGCCCGCACACCGCGCAGAGGCAGCAGAAAGCCGCCGCACCCCGAGGGGTACGGCGGCTGCGAGGACTGCGCGAACGCAGGGAGAAGCGGGGTTACGCCAGCCCGCCGACGGGGGCGACGACCCGCCCCTCCTTGCCGCACACCCAGTGCGGATCCGGCCCGAGTTCGGGCTCCACGCCCAGCGCGTGCGGGTCGCCGTCGGCCGCACAGTCGGTGCACAGCGGCCAGCGGCCGTACCCCTCCAGCAGCGCGTCCTGGACGTCCTGGGCGACCAGCCCGAGCACGTACTCGGTGCCGTCCGGCCACTGCTCCAGCCACCAGCGGCGGTGCGTCACGGCCTGCTCCACGAGGGACACCACGGCGGCGTCCGCCACGTCCCGGGCGGTCAGGTCGGCCAGGATCAGCGCCCGCGCGTGGTGCAGCGCGGCCTCGATGCCGTCGGCGGGGGTGTCTCCGGACGGCGTGCCGCCGCCGGGGGTGTCGTCAGGGGAAGCCATCCGCCCATTGTCCCAAACCCCGCCGCCGCACCCGGCCGCCCCGCGCACCCACCGGCGAGCCCCTGAGCCCCTGAGCCCGTGAGCCCCGCGCACCCGCGCACCCACCCGCCTGTGACCCCCGAACCCGCCCGTTACGCCGCACCCGGAAACGCCGCACGGGCGGCTCCCCGAAGGGAACCGCCCGTGCGAGCGAAAGACTGCCCGATCCGGCGAGGGATCAGAAGTCCATGTCACCGCCCGGCATGCCGCCGCCGGCGGCCGCAGCGGCCTTCTCCGGCTTGTCGGCGATGACGGCCTCGGTGGTGAGGAACAGCGCCGCGATGGAGGCGGCGTTCTGCAGCGCGGAGCGGGTGACCTTGGCCGGGTCGATGATGCCCTCGGCGACCAGGTCGACGTACTCGTTGGTGGCGGCGTTCAGGCCGTGACCGGCGGGGAGGTTGCGCACCTTCTCCACCACGACGCCACCCTCCAGGCCGGCGTTGGTCGCGATCTGCTTGATCGGGGCCTCCAGCGCGACCTTGACGATGTTGGCACCGGTGGCCTCGTCGCCCTCCAGCTCCAGCTTGTCGAAGGCGACAGCGGCCTGCAGCAGCGCGACGCCACCACCGGCGACGATGCCCTCCTCGACGGCGGCCTTGGCGTTGCGGACGGCGTCCTCGATGCGGTGCTTGCGCTCCTTGAGCTCCACCTCGGTGGCCGCGCCGGCCTTGATGACGGCCACGCCGCCGGCCAGCTTGGCGAGGCGCTCCTGGAGCTTCTCGCGGTCGTAGTCCGAGTCGCTGTTCTCGATCTCGGCACGGATCTGGTTCACGCGGCCGGCGACCTGCTCGCTGTCACCGCCACCGTCGACGATGGTGGTCTCGTCCTTGGTGATGACCACCTTGCGGGCGGTGCCCAGCAGGTCGATGCCGGCGTTCTCCAGCTTGAGGCCGACCTCCTCGGAGATCACGGTGCCACCGGTGAGGATGGCGATGTCGCCGAGCATGGCCTTGCGGCGGTCGCCGAAGCCCGGGGCCTTGACGGCGACGGACTTGAAGGTGCCGCGGATCTTGTTCACGACCAGGGTCGACAGGGCCTCGCCCTCGACGTCCTCGGCGATGATGACGAGCGGCTTGCCGCTCTGCATGACCTTCTCCAGCAGCGGGAGCAGGTCCTTGACCGAGCCGATCTTGGAGTTGGCGATGAGGATGTACGGGTCCTCGAAGGTCGCCTCCATGCGCTCCAGGTCGGTCGCGAAGTAGGCGGAGATGTAGCCCTTGTCGAAGCGCATGCCCTCGGTGAGCTCAAGCTCCAGACCGAAGGTGTTGCTCTCCTCGACGGTGATGACGCCTTCCTTGCCGACCTTGTCCATGGCCTCGGCGATGAGCTCGCCGATCTGGGTGTCGGCGGCCGAGATGGAGGCGGTGGAGGCGATCTGCTCCTTGGTCTCCACGTCCTTGGCCTGGGCCAGCAGCTGGTCGGAGACCGCGGAGACGGCCTTCTCGATGCCGCGCTTCAGGGCCATCGGGTTGGCGCCGGCGGCGACGTTGCGCAGACCCTCGCGGACGAGCGCCTGGGCGAGCACGGTGGCGGTGGTGGTGCCGTCACCCGCGACGTCGTCCGTCTTCTTGGCGACCTCCTTGACGAGCTCCGCACCGATCTTCTCGTACGGGTCCTCCAGCTCGATCTCCTTGGCGATGGAGACACCGTCGTTGGTGATCGTGGGGGCGCCCCACTTCTTCTCCAGAACGACGTTGCGACCCTTGGGGCCGAGCGTGACCTTCACTGCGTCGGCGAGCTGGTTCATGCCACGCTCAAGGCCGCGGCGAGCTTCCTCATCAAAGGCGATGATCTTGGCCATCTGAAGTGGTCCTCCGGGACACGGTCGACTGCTCGGACCAAGGGGTGCCCGCGACGGACGGCCCTGGTGTGCGGGGGTCCCTTCCCCTACCGCTCCCGGGGGCCTCACCGACCCGGTCCGCTGTCACTCTCACGCTGTGAGTGCTAACGCCAATGATTAGCACTCTGGGTGGGTGAGTGCAAGCCCAACCGGGCATCCCGCGAGCCGCGCCGGGCACCGACGGCACCGGCCGCGCCTGCGGGGCGGAACGCACCCGCCGGCCCCGGACACGCCGACGGGCCCGCACGCCGATGCGTGCGGGCCCGTTGCAAGCGAGAGGTCCACCAGCCGAAGGCCGAGCCGGACTCCCGGGAGCCGGAAGGGTCAGACCGCCGCGCGGACCATGTCCGCCTGCGGGCCCTTCTGTCCCTGGGAGATCTCGAACTCGACCCGCTGGCCCTCCTCAAGGGTGCGGTAGCCATCCATCTGGATCGCGCTGTAGTGGACGAAGACGTCCGCACCACCGTCGACCGCGATGAAGCCGTAGCCCTTCTCCGCGTTGAACCACTTGACGGTGCCCTGAGCCATTCCGAACTCCCCTAGTGCTGTGCTGGCCCTTCACGCGCCCGCAGGTCTGCGGGCCCGGGTCTGGTTGCGGCCTGCCCGGGGACCCCCCCTGGGCGCAGCCGTGCGCGCCGCAATCCCCCAACCGGACCCCCGGACGGACTCCGATGAACGGGCGATTGCGTCGACCGCGGCTGAATGTATCCGGATAGACGCCCTCTGCAACAGGGCCAACGGACGGGAATTCCCTCGCCCCCGCAAGGGACAGGTCGGACCAAAAGGGAAGGAAGTCGGCATTCCACGCCGGACATGGCGGACGAATTACCCAAAATCTCCTCGGGAATTCTGACATCCGCCTGACATGTTTCACCGCCCGCGAGGACTGCGGTCTCAGTCGCCGGACGGCGGCGGGCGCACCCCGTTCCCCGTTGAGCGAAACTCTACTCCGACTCGGGCGACAAATATTCCCGCCGCAATACGGCGGCGAGCCGCCTCCCCCGCACAGAACCGAATTCCGAACGGGTGAGGCGGCTCGCCGCCGAAGTGGCCTTCCGCGCCGCGGCACGGAAGCCGGTGCGCATGCAAGGGCCGGTGCGCATACAAGGGCCGGCGCGCGGAAGCGCGCGGGCGCGCCGGGGCTCAGCAGCCGCCGGCCACCGCCGGGATGATCGACACGTTCGCGCCGTCCTTGATCTCCGTGGCCAGGCCCTCGGCGAAGCGCACGTCGTCGTCGTTGACGTACACGTTCACGAAGCGGCGCAGCTTGCCGGTGTCGTCCAGGAGGCGGGCGGCGATGCCCGCGTGGTTCTTCTCCAGGTCGGCGACGACCTCGGCGAGGGTGGCGCCCTCGGCGGTGACCTCGGCGGCACCGCCGGTGTAGGTGCGCAGGATGGTGGGGATGCGGACGTTGGCGCTCATGACGTGGCTCTCCTAGCGGGGCTGAGCGGCGGGTGGGGGGCGGGTCAGGCGGAGGCGAGGCCGGCCGCGCGGAAGGCGTCCAGGGTGGGCCGGATGACGGCGGTCATCCCGGCGTCGGAGACGGCGTCCAGGGTCTTCAGGCCGTCGCCGGTGTTGATCGCGACGGTCTCCTTGGCCGGGTCCAGCTGACCGGTCTCGACCAGCTTCTTCAGCACGCCGACGGTCACCCCGCCGGCGGTCTCGGCGAAGATGCCCTCGGTGCGGGCCAGCAGCTTGATCGCGGCCACCACCTCGGCGTCGGTGACGTCCTCGACGGCGCCGCCGGTGCGGCGGGCGATGTCCAGCACGTACGGGCCGTCGGCCGGGTTGCCGATGGCCAGCGACTTGGCGATGGTGTCCGGCTTGACCGGGCGGATCACGTCATGGCCGGCCTTGTACGCCGCCGACACCGGGGAGCAGCCGGCCGCCTGGGCGCCGAAGATCTTGTACGGGCGGTCCTCGACCAGCCCGAGCTTGATCAGCTCCTGCAGGCCCTTGTCGATCTTCGTCAGCTGGGAGCCGGACGCGATCGGGATGACGATCTGCTCGGGCAGCCGCCAGCCGAGCTGCTCGCAGATCTCGTACGCCAGGGTCTTGGAGCCCTCGCCGTAGTACGGGCGGAGGTTGACGTTGACGAAGCCCCAGCCCTCGCCGGCCGGGTCGCCGATCAGCTCGGAGCAGAAGCGGTTCACGTCGTCGTAGTTGCCGTCGATGCCGACCAGCTCGCCGCCGTAGACGCCGGCCATGACGACCTTGCCCTGCTCCAGGTCGTGCGGGATGAACACGCAGGACTTGAAGCCGGCCCGGGCCGCCGCCGCGCCGACCGCGCCGGCCAGGTTGCCGGTCGAGGAGCAGGAGAGGGTGGTGAAGCCGAAGGCCCGCGCGGCCTCGATGGCGCAGGCCACCACGCGGTCCTTGAAGGAGTGGGTCGGGTTGCCGGAGTCGTCCTTGATGTGCAGCTGGGCGGTGAAGCCCAGCTCGCGGCCCAGGTTGTCGGCCTTGACCAGCGGGGTCCAGCCGGGGTTCAGGTTGGGCTTGGAGGCGACGTCGGCGGGCACCGGCAGCAGCGGGGCGTAGCGCCAGATGGAGGCCGGACCGGCTTCGATCCGCTTGCGCAGCTCCTCGGCCGCCGCGGAGCCGAACTCGTACGCGATCTCCAGCGGGCCGAAGCACTCCACACAGGCGAAGCTGGGACCGAGCGGGAAGCGGGTGCCGCACTCGCGACAGGACAGCGCGGCGGCGGGGCCGAGGTCCACGGTGGTGGTGGGTGCGGCGGTGTCGATAGCCATGATGGCGGAGGCCTCTCTCCTCATCTTCCCCGTGAGGCGGGCGCGCCACGGGCCGGAATTGGCACCTGTCCCGCCGGGGCCTGTACGACAGCCGCGCGAGAAGGTTGCCGGGACGTCAACGGGCCGTTCCCTCAGTCCCTCTGGATGAGCTCTGTGAAGTTGTGGTCGTGCTCAGCGGCGACCCCGGCGTGCGAAGGTCCGGCCGCTGTACGAAGACTGTATCCGAAGGCGCCAACCGCGAAAGGGACCGTCCGCCACGCGAGATGGCGCGTCCCACCGAGGATCCGGGCAGGAAAGATCCGGATCCGAGGAACCCCCCGACCCCAGGAGTGAGAGTGCCCCTGCCCGACGAACCGACACCCGAGCTCCTCCCGGAGGTGGCGTCCTGGCTGCGGCGCCGTGCGTGGAGCGCGGCCGACCGTCCGGTGGGCGCCCTGCTGGAGGCCAAGCGCGCGGCGGGCCGGGCCGGCACCGTCAGCGTGGTGCTGCCCGCGCTCGACGAGGAGGCCACCGTCGGCGGGATCGTCGAGGTGATCCGGCGCGAGCTGATGGAGCGGCTGCCGCTGGTCGACGAACTGGTGGTGGTCGACTCCGGCTCGGCCGACGCCACCGCCGCCGTCGCCGCCCGGGCCGGCGCCCGGGTGGTGCACCGGGACTCCCTGCTGCCCCGGCTGCCGGCCGTGCCGGGCAAGGGCGAGGTGCTGTGGCGCTCGCTGCTGGCCACCCGCGGGGAGATCGTCTGCTTCGTGGACGCCGACCTGCGCGAGTTCGACCCCGCGCTGGTCTCCGGCACCGTCGGCCCGCTGCTGACCGACCCCGGCATCCAGCTGGTCAAGGCGATGTACGACCGCCCGCTGGAGACGGACGGCGCGGTCGTCCCGGCCGGCGGCGGCCGGGTCACCGAACTCGTCGCCCGCCCGCTGCTCAACCTGCACTGGCCGGAACTCGCCGGTTTCGTCCAGCCGCTCGGCGGCGAGTACGCGGCCCGCCGCTCCCTCCTCGAACGGCTGCCGTTCCCGACCGGCTACGGCGTCGAGCTGGGCCTGCTGGTCGACGCCCTGGAGGCGGTCGGCCTGGACGCGCTGGCCCAGGTGGACGTCGGGGTCCGCCACCACCGCCACCAGGACGGCCAGGCGCTCGGCCGGATGGCGGCCACCATCTACCGCACCGCCCTCGAACGCCTCGACCGCACCCACCGCCTCAAGGCGTCCGCCGACCTGGTGCACCCGCTGCTCACCCAGTTCACCCGCGACCCCGACAGCCGCGCCTTCACCGCCCACACCCATCCGGTCACCGCACTGGAGCGGCCCCCCATGCACACCGTGCCGGAGTACGCCGCCCGTCGGCCGGTGATCTGAGGGGCGGGGTTTGCCGACCCGGGCCCCCGGCAACGTACCAACCATG
This sequence comes from Kitasatospora sp. NPDC054939, assembly GCF_053610105.1. Taxonomy (NCBI): domain Bacteria; kingdom Bacillati; phylum Actinomycetota; class Actinomycetes; order Kitasatosporales; family Streptomycetaceae; genus Kitasatospora; species Kitasatospora sp. NPDC054939. The sequence continues at coordinate 50,860 of NZ_JBSGXP010000015.1, forward strand.
GGCGATCTCACGACCGAACGTTCGAGTGCGACCGGCACCGCCCCCGTCCTGGTGGCCTCCAATCGGGGACCGGTGTCCTTCGGCCTCGCCGACGACGGCGGGCTGACCCTCAGGCGCGGCGGCGGCGGGCTGGTCTCCGGGCTCTCCGCCATCGACGACCCGAACGCCGTCTGGGTCTGCGCCGCCCTCGGCGACGCCGACCGCAGAGCCGCCCGGGAGGCCCCCGACGGCCGGCTCGACCGGGCCGGGCACGACGTCGGCGGACAGGCCGTCCGGATGCTGGATATCGCCCCGGAGACCTTCGCCCGGGCCTACAACGGCGTCGCCAACTCCACCCTCTGGTTCGTCCACCACCTGCTGTACGCCACCCCGACCGCGCCCGCCTTCGACGCCGGCTTCCGCACCGAATGGGCCGCCTACCGGGAGTACAACGCCGCCTTCGCCGAGGCGCTGGCCGCCGAGGCCGCCCCCGGCGCGGCCGTCCTGGTGCAGGACTACCACCTCTCGCTCGTCCCCGCGCTGCTCCGGGCCGCCCGCCCCGACCTGCGGATCGGCCACTTCTCGCACACCCCGTGGGCCCCGCCCGAGTACTACCGGCTGCTGCCCGACGACGTCGCCGAGGCCGTCCTCACCGGCATCCTGGGCGCCGACCGGGCCGGCTTCCTGACCCGGCGCTGGGCCCTCGCCTTCGCCGACTGCTGCGAGGCCCTGCTCGGCGCCGAGGTGGACCGCGAGGCACTGACCGTCACCCTCCCCGGCGGCCGCACCACCCGCCTCGGGGTGCACGCCCTCGGCGCCGACGCCGGCTTCCTGCGCGAGCGCGCCCACCGCCCCGACGTCGACGAACGGCTCGCCACCCTGCGCACGGCCGTCGGCGACCGCAGGACGATCGTCCGGGTGGACCGCACCGAGCTGAGCAAGAACATCGTCCGCGGCCTGCTCGCCTACCGGCACCTGCTGCGGACCCGGCCCGAATGGCACGACCGGGTGGTCCACATCGCCTTCGCCTACCCCTCGCGCACCGACCTCGCCGAGTACCGCGACTACACCGACACCGTGCTGCGGCTCGCCGAGGAGATCGACGCCGAGTTCGCCACCGACGGGTGGCGGCCCCTGATCCTGCACGTCGACGACGACTTCCCGCGCTCGCTGGCCGCCTACCGGCTGGCCGACGTCGCCCTGGTCAACCCGATCCGCGACGGCATGAACCTGGTCGCCAAGGAGGTCCCGGTGGTCTCCGACGCCGGCTGCGCGCTCGTCCTCTCCCGCGAGGCGGGGGCGTACGCGGAGCTCGGCGCGGACGCGCTGCCGGTCAACCCGTTCGACGTGATCGCCACCGCCGACGCCCTGCACGCGGCGCTCACCATGCCCGCCGACGAACGCGCCGGGCGCACCAAGCGGCTGGCCGACGCGGCGACGGCGCTGCCGCCGCAGCAGTGGTTCCTGGACCAGCTGGACGCCCTCGGCTGAGCCCCTCCCGCGCCGCGCCGACCACGGAGCCGCGCCGACCCCGGCCGCGCCGGCGACCGCGAGCGCGGCTCCGGGCCACTGCGCTCCTGGCTACTGCGCTGCTCCGGGCTGCTCCGCGAGTTCGGCGGCCAGTCGGGCGAGCAGGTCCACCACGCCGGCCGGGCCGGGCACCACCAGGTCCGCCCGGTCGGCGAGTTCGCGCACCGGGGCGTCGCCGTCCACCGTGCCGCTGCACACCAGCAGCCCGGCCAGGCCCTCCGCCGCCCGCAGCTTCTCGACCAGCGCGAAGGCCGCGACGTCCCCCAGGTCGTCCCCGGCGTACAGCACCGACCGGGCACCCCGCTCGCGCAGGAAGCCCTCCAGCGCGGCGCCCTTGTCGACGCCCGGGGGCCGCAGCTCCAGCACCAGCCGGCCCGGCTCCACCATCAGCCCGTGCTCGGCCGCCAGCTCCCCGACGGGGCCGCGCAGCAGTTCCAGCGCCTCCTGCGGCCGCTCCGCCCGACGGGTGTGGACGGCCAGCGAGCGGCCCTTGTCCTCGGTCCAGGTGCCCTCCGGCGCCCCGGCCGCCGCCAGCGCGTCCGGCAGCACCGCCCGGACCGCAGCCACCCCGGGGTGCACCGGCGGGGCGGTCACCGCGCCGGTCGCGGCCTCCCAGCGCTCGGCGCCGTAGTGGCCCAGTACGACCAGCCCGGACAGGTCCGGCACCCCCGCGAAGCCGCCGTACTCCGCCGCCAGCGCGGCCGGGCGGCCGGTCACCACGACCACCGCGCCCACCCGCGGGGCCAGCGCCCGCAGCGCCCCCACCGCTCCGGGGTGCGCCCGCGCCGCCGCCGGATCGGCGACGATCGGCGCCAGCGTCCCGTCGAAGTCCAGCGCGACCACGGCGTCCCCGGGCGCACCGAGCAGCGCCGCCCATCCGGCCCGGCCGGCCTCCGTCAACGGCTCCGTCCCACGCAAGTCACCCATGCCCGGACCGTACCCACCAACCTCCGCCGGGATGCCCCGCCTCCGCCGGGGCCCGCCCGGTAGGCCCGGTACGCCCCTACCGTGCCGCCCGCCGGGCCTCCCGCACCCGGCGCAGGCGGTTGACCAGCACCGGCGCGTGCGCCAGGGCCTCCGGCCGGTCCAGCAGGGCGTTCAGCAGCTGGTAGTACCGCGTGCCGGAGAGGCCGAGCTCCTCGCGGATGGCCCGCTCCTTGGCGCCGGCCGTCCGCCACTGCCGGCCCTCCAGCTCCAGCACCGCCAGCTCGCGCTCGCCGAGTCCGTCCACGGCCGACGCCACCACCTCTCCTGCCGAGTGCTCCTGCCGAGACGGCCATTCTCCGTCACTTGCGGGCGCGCTGGGCCTCCTGCCCGGCGGCGGTCTGCAGGTCCGCGAGCACCTGCTTGGCGTCGCCGGTGACGGCCTTGCCGATGTCCGCCTTGATCCGCTTGCTGACCTCGGCCCAGGCCGGGTCGCCGAAGGGGTAGAAGCTGGCGTTGCCGAGGCCGACGGCGAACTGCTTGAGGTTCTCGTGCTTCCCGCCGCGGGTCATCTCGTCGAGGGTGTCCTGGGTGACGGGCAGCAGGTTGTACTTCTCGTCGAAGGCGAGCTGGTTGTCCTTGGCGTAGACGAAGCTCAGGAACTTCTTGATCTCGTTCTTGTGCCCGTTGGCCTTGAACGCCATCATCCAGTCGGCCACCCCGAGGCTGCCCGCCTTGGCCAGGCCGTCCTTGCGCGGGACCGGCACCGTCCCGAAGTCGATCCTCCCGGCGGCAGCCATCCGCAGCAGGGTGGGGTGGCCGTTGAGCATGGCGACCTTGCCGGAGGCGAAGTCCTGGAAGGCCGGGGTGCGGTTGACGCTGCCCGGGTCGGCGTAGGTGAGCCGGGTGTCGACCAGATTGGTCTTGAGCCAGGAGAAGGTGGTCTGGTTCTGCGCGCTGTCGATGGTGTAGTTGCCGACGTCGTCGGAGAGGCTGCTGCCGCCGCTGATCGTCCACAGCATCGACTCGGCCTGGGCCTCCTCCGGCCCGAGCGGCAGGCCGTACGGGGTGACGCCGGGTACCTTGGCCTTGATCTTCTCGGCGGCCTGCCTGAGCTCGTTCCAGGTGGCGGGCGGGTGGGCGATGCCGGCCTTCTGGAAGACCGCCTTGTTGTAGAAGAGCACCCGCGAGGACGAGACGAACGGGATTCCGTACTGGGTGCCGAGCACCCGGCCGGCGTGCGCGAGGTAGTCGATGAAGTTGGCCTGGGTGTCGAGCGCGAGGACGTCGGAGGCGGTGTAGAGCCGGCCGGCCGCGGCGTGGTCGGCGAAGCCGCCGGTCTGCAGCAGGTCGGGGGACTTGCCGGAGTGGATCAGGTCGTCGACGCGCTTGCCGATGTCGGTCCAGTTGACGACCTCGACCTCGACCCGGATGTCCGGGTTGGCGGCCTCGAAGCGCCGGGCGATGTCGTCCCAGTACGGCTTCGAGCCCGTGTCCGCGGACTCGCCGTAGTCGGCGGCGACGAACCGGAGGGTGACGCGGTCGCCGTCCTGGCCGCTGCAGCCGGTGAGCAGCAGGGTGCCGGCCAGTGCGGTGCCGAGCAGCCGGGTGGGGGCCTGGGCGCGCCTCTTCACGCGGGTACCGCCTTCGTCGTGCTTCCTGGGGGTGAAGCGTCGGGTGGGCCGGACGGGCGCGTCCGGCTCGGGGGAGGCGGCAACACTGGCAAAAACAGTGCACAGTGGTCCATACCTCTGGGGTCGTCCGGGGAGGGTAGTTATCGAAGTGCGGAAGACGTTGCACGATGCGCAATGGAAGTGCACCGCACAAATGGCCACCTACCGCAAGCTTCTGCGACAAAGCTCACCCCATTTGGACCAGACCAATCGAGCAACTGGACTAGACCTCTCCGAACGACCAAGGGAAACTGTCCTCCGTGAAGCACGTCATCGCACTCGATGTAGGCGGCACCGGCATGAAGGCCGCGCTGCTCGCCCAGGACGGCTCCGTGCTGTTCGAAGCACGCCGACCGACCGGGCGGGAGCACGGCACGGACGCCGTCGTCGCCGCCATCCTCGACTTCGCCGCCGACCTGGCGGACGAGGGCCGCGCCCGCTTCGGCGCCGCCCCCGTGGCGGCGGGCGTCGCCGTGCCGGGGACGATCGACGAGAGGAACGGCGTCGCGGTCTTCTCGGCCAACCTGGGCTGGCGGGACCTGCCGCTGCGCGCGCTGCTGGGCGCGCGCCTGGCCCGGGCGGACGGCAGCGCGATGCCGGTCGCGCTGGGCCACGACGTCCGGTCCGGCGGCCTCGCCGAGGGCCGGATCGGGGCCGGGCGCGGTGTCGGGCGCTTCCTGTTCATCGCCCTGGGCACCGGCATCGCCGGCGCCATCGGCATCGACGGCCGGATCGAGGCCGGCGCCCACGGCTACGGCGGCGAGATCGGCCACGTCGTGGTCCGCCCCGGCGGCCCGCAGTGCGGCTGCGGCGCCCGGGGCTGTCTGGAGACCCTGGCCTCCGCCTCCGCCGTCTCCCGCGCCTGGGCCGCGGCCTGCGGGGACCCCGACGCCGACGCGGCATCCTGCGCCGCCGCGGTGGACGCCGGGGACCCCCGCGCGGCCGCGGTCTGGCAGGGCGCGGTGGACGCCCTCGCGGACGGCATCGTGCTCGCCCAGAGCCTGCTCGACCCGTCCACCGTGATCGTCGGCGGCGGCCTGGCCGAGGCCGGCGACACGCTGTTCACGCCGCTGCGCGCGGCGGTCACCGAGCGCCTGACCTTCCAGATGCCGCCCCTGGTCGTACCGGCCATGCTCAAAGACACCGCCGCATCCCTGGGGGCGGGTCTGCTCGCCTGGGATCTGCTCTCCATGGAGGTGACCGCGTGACAACCGCGGACCGAATCGCACTGGCGGGCGCCCGCCTGGTCCTGCCCGGCGAGGTGGTCGACGACGGCCGCGTCGCGGTCGAGGGCGGCCGGCTGGCCGGCTTCGGCGGGGAACCCGAACCGGGGGACCTCGACCTGGCCGGGTACACGGTCGTCCCGGGCTTCGTGGACCTGCACGTGCACGGCGGCGGGGGCGCCTCGTACGCCTCCGGGGTGGCCGAGGAGGCCCTGAGGGTCGCCCGCACGCACCTGGAGCACGGCACCACCACGACGGTCGCCTCGACCGTGACCGGGGAGATCGACGAGGTCGCCCGGCAGGCCGCGGTGCTGTCCGAGCTGGCCGAGGACGGCGTGCTGGCCGGCGTCCACTTCGAGGGCCCGTTCATCTCGCACAACCGCTGCGGCGCCCACCGCCCCGACCTGCTGCGCGACCCGGACCCGGCGCTGGTGCGCAAGCTGGTCGACGCGGCGCGCGGCCACGCCAGGATGGTCACCCTCGCCCCCGAACTCCCCGGCGGCCTGGAGTCGGTCCGGATGCTGGCCGACCTCGGGGTGATCGCCGCGGTCGGCCACACCGACGCCGACTACGCCCGCACCCTGGAGGCCGTCGAGGCCGGCGCCACGGTGGCCACCCACCTGTTCAACGCGATGCCCGCGATCGCGCACCGCGCCCCGGGCCCGATCGTGGCGCTGCTGGAGGACGAGCGGGTCACCGTCGAGCTGATCAACGACGGGGTGCACCTGCACCCCTCGGTGCTGGACCTCGCGTACGGCAGCGCCGGCGCCTCCCGGGTCGCGCTGATCACCGACGCGATGGGCGCGGCCGGCATGGGCGACGGGCTCTACCCGCTCGGCCCGCTCCAGGTCGAGGTGAAGGACGGCGTGGCCCGCCTGGTGGAGGGCGGCGCGATCGCCGGCTCCACCCTCACCCTGGACGTGGCGTTCAAGCGCTCGGTCACCGTCAACGGGCTGAGCCTGGAGCAGGCCGTCGAGTCGCTCTCCGCGGTGCCCGCCCGGCTGCTCGGCCTGGCCGACTCGGTCGGTTCGCTGGAGGCCGGCAAGTACGCCGACCTGGTGGTGGTCGACTCCGTCACGTACGAGCTGGTCGCCGTGATGCGCCGCGGCGCGTGGGTGGTCGGCGGCGACCGCTTCGACCTGGTGAAGCCCGCCTGACCCGGCCGGCCCGCGGACGCGCGACGGCCGCCCGTTCCCCGGGGGGAGCGGGCGGCCGCGGCACGTCCGGGCTCAGGAGGTGCTGAGCGTGATCTGGTCGATCAGCACCGGGCCGGAGGATCCGGCCGGCAGCGCGAGCGTCACCGTGTTCGAGCCCGCCTGCAGCTGCGGGAGTATCCACATGTTGAACCAGCCCGGCTCGGTGTTGCCCGGCGCGAAGTTCTTGAACTCCAGGCCGCCGTCCCGGTCCTTGCCGTTGACCGTGACGGTGCCCTTCACCGAGCCGCCCGCGTTGCTGTAGCGGACGTTGAACTTGTACGCCCCGGCCGTCGGAACCTCGCCGGTCCAGGTCACCGAGCTGCCCGGCTGGAGCGTCAGGTAGCTGCCGCCCGCCGACTTGGCGCCCTTGACCGTGGTCTCCAGCTGCGCGTTCTGCCCCTGCAGCTGCGCGGCGTCGACGGTGCCCGGCAGCGCGGAGGTGGCGGTCGCACTCGCCGAGGGGGACCCGGAGGGCGTGCCCGTCGCACTGGCCGGGGCCGAGGCCGAGGTCGGCGCGGCGCCCTTGGCCTTCTTGTCGCCGTCGTTCGAGGAGAGCGCGATGCCCGCGCCGATCGCGATCGCCGCGACCACGGCCACCGCCCCGATCACCGCGCCCTTGGAGCGCCCGCTGCTCGGCCGCTCGTCACCGGGCTGCGGGCGCGAGCGCTCGGCGTACCGGGTCTGCTGGGTCGGCTGCTCGCCGGAGCCCTGCTGCCCGTAGGCCGGCGGCTGCCCGTACGGGGGCTGCTGGCCGTACTGCTGCTGACCGTAGGGCTGCTGGGCCTGCGGCGGGTACGGCTGCTGGGGCCGCTGGCCGTACTGGGCGCGCCCGACCTCCATCGGGCGGCTGTACGACGTGCGCGGCACGCCCTGCTGCGGTTCGCCCGGCTGCGCGGGCCCGCCCTCGGCCGGACGGTAGAGGTAGCCGAAGGGGTCGTCGTCCTGCGGGGCACCGCCCTCCGGGCTCTCGGGCACTCCGTTGCTGCCGGCGGTCGTCACGGTGTCCACTCCCCGTCGCGGTGCGCCCCGGCTGCCGTGCCGCCGGCGCAGTTGGTCGTCGCTGTACCCGGGCACGATACCTGCCGCCGCGGCCGACCCGATAAGTCCCCTTGACAACCGGCGAGTAGCTCGGGCCCGCCCGGCACCCCCGCGGACGCCGCGGGGCCGGTGCGTCGTACGCCCCGGACCCGGTCCGCCGGATGGCCGGAGGTGTCAGCCCGCCCGCCGGTGCGAACGCTCCCCGCGCGCGCCGCGCACCGCGCCGCCGCGCGCCCGCTTCTCGTCGTACATCCGCTCGTCGGCGGTCTGCAGGACCTCCTCGATGCTCATCCCGCAGCCCGCCCAGCCGATGCCCAGGCTGACGCCGACCCGCATCGCCCGGCCGTCGATCCGCATCGGCGGGATGATCGCGTTGCGCAGCCGGTGGGAGAGGTCCTTGGCCTCGTCCCGGCCGATGCCGTCGGCCAGCACCACGAACTCGTCACCGCCCAGCCGGGCCACCGTGTCGCCGTCCCGGACGGCCTGCTGCAGGCGCCGGGCCACCTCGACCAGGACGGCGTCGCCGGCGTTGTGGCCGTGCCGGTCGTTGATCAGCTTGAAGCCGTCCAGGTCGCAGAAGAGCACCGCGAGCCCCTTCTCCACCGGGGCGGTGCCGGAGCGGAACGGGCCGGACCACACCTCGCCGCCGGGCCCGTGGTCGGGCGGGACGACCGCGTGCACGTGGACGTGCTCGCCGTAGCCGGACGCGTGGGCAGGACCGTCCGGGGCGCCGTAACCGTGCACCGGGGCGGAGTGCGCGTCCAGCCCCTCCAGCCCCTCCCAGGCGGCGTGCGCACTGTACGACTCGATGCCGCCGTACGCGTCCAGGGCGTAGCCGGCGACCGGGTGGCCCTCGACCGCCGGGAACGCGTCGGCGGCCTGGTAGTCGGCGGCCTGGTAGGGGTCGGCGGCGTAGCCCGCGGCGGCCCGGGCGGCGCCGACCGGGGCCTGTGGTGCGCCGCAGAGCCGGCGGCCGAGCCTGGCCTTGAGCTCGGCGCCGTTCGGCAGGCCGGTCAGGGCGTCGTGGCTGGCCCGGTGCGCGAGCTGCAGCTCGTGGCGCTTGCGGTCCTCGATGTCCTCGACGTGGGTGAGCAGGAAGCTGGGGCCCTCGGCGGCATCGGCGACGATCGAGTTGCGCAGACAGACCCACTGGTAGCCGCCGTCGCGCCGGAGCAGCCGCAGTTCGGCGCGCCCGCTGTCGGCGCTGGTGCGTTCCAGCAGCTCGCGGTCGTCTGGGTGCACCAGGTCGACGAAGCGCTGCTGGCGCAGGACCGCGCGGGGGCGGCCGAGCAGCCGGCAGAGGGCGTCGTTGACCCGGGTCAGCTGGCCGCTGGTGGAGCCGTGCAGTTCGGTGATCGCCATACCGCTCGGCGCGTACTCGAAGGCCTGCCGGAAGCTCTCCTCGCTGGCCCGCAGTGCCTGCTGCTCCTTCTCCAGCCGGGCGAGCGCACGCTGCATCTCGGCCCGCAGCCGGGCGTTGCCGATGGCGATGGAGGCCTGCAGGGAGAACATCTCCAGGGCCTCGCGGGTCCAGGCGCCGGGCCGCTTGCCGCTGCGCGGGCGGTCCACCGAGAGCACGCCGAGCAGGTCGCCGCCGGCGCTGTACATCGGGGCGAGCAGTCCGTCGGCGGGGTGCCAGTCGTTGGCGTAGACGGGCATCGGGCCGTCGCCGATCCAGCGCGGGATGTCGCTGGCGACCGCCCAGCCGCGGTCGTAGGGGAGGAAGCGCAGGGTGCCCCAGTGGTCGCTGACGCCGAGCAGCCGGTCCCAGGACTCGCGGGAGCCGACCTGGCCGAGCAGGACGGAGGGGCCGCCCATGGCGCTCTCCTCCAGCTCCCAGACGGCCGCCACCACCAGGTCGCCGTCCGGCCGGACCAGACTGACGGCGGCGGCGTCGAAGCCGAGCCCGTGCACCGCGCCCTCGACCACAGCCTGCAGCGTGCCCGCCAGGCTGCGGGCAGCGTTGAGGTCCGCCACGACCCGGTGCAAGGTGCGGAGGGTCGCGAGACGGACGTACGGCTCCGACTCGGCTTCCATGCGGGGGCTCCCCGGCTGCTTCGGATAGTTCTTGATTGGTTATCGTCCGATTGCCAGAAGAACTGAATCACAGGGAGCACAGCGATCGGCACGCTCGGTCAGCAATAGGCAGCCACTTGTGACTTAAATCACACGACACTTATGCGCCCTTAATCAGCTCATCCGCCCCATAGCAGGACATAAGGCTTCATCGGAACATTTCTCGTGGTCGGCCGCATTGGTCCCGCACTGAAGCCGGAAGGCTCCCACTGCCCGCCGGGCAGGCCCTGCGCTTCACTCCTGGGAGTGAGCCGCACCGGAATGCCGTGACCTTTTCCGAGTCCCGCCCACCGGGTCACCTGCCCGTGGTCCTACGACCACCGCCCGATGCCGTTTCCCGCACCGGCCGACTACCGTGCGGTACGTGTACTCGTCACCGCAGCCCGAAGCTGCCCCACTCGCCTCGCCCGACGAGTTCCGGGCGGCCCTGTCCCAGCTCGCCGCCGGCGTCACCCTGGTGACCGTCCGGGACCCGGAGGACGGCGAGGACGTCGGCATGACCGCCACGTCCTTCCTCTCCGTCTCGCTGGAACCGCCGCTGGTGCTGATCTCGGTCCGCGAGGACTCGCGGATGGACGAGGTGCTCTCCCGCGCCGACACCTGGGCGGTCTCGCTGCTCGCCGAGGAGCAGAAGGCGCTCGGCTCGCGGTTCGCCATGAAGGGCCGGCTCAGCGACCGGCTGCTCTTCGCCGACACCCCGCACCACCGGGGCCCGCACAGCGGAGCCCCGCTGGTCGACGGGGCGCTGGCCACCGTGGAGTGCCGCACCGAGCAGCGGATACCCGCCGGCGACCACACCCTGCTGCTCGGCCGGGTCCTGGAGGCCAGGGTCGACGACCCGGGCGCCAGGCCGCTGCTGTACTTCCGGGGCGGCTACCGCCGGCTCGGCTGACGGGCCACGGCGCCGGACCCGCCCTACTCGCCGTAGGCGGCGCGCCGCCCCTGCTTCAGCTCGGAGCGGTGCCGCTTGTTGAACAGCCGCCGCTCGACCATCCCGCGGGTCGGCCGGGTCGCCTTCCGCGCCTTCGGCGGCGGGGCCGTGGCCTCCCCCAGCAGCGAGGCCAGCCGCGCCGCGGCGACCTCGCGGTTGCGCCACTGCGACCGGTGCTCCGAGGCGCGCACCACCAGCACCCGCCCGTCCACCAGCCGCCCCGCCAGGCGCTCCAGGGCGCGCTGCTTCCAGACCTCGGGCAGCGCGGCGGAGGCCGCCAGGTCGTAGCGCAGCTCCACCTGGGTGTCCGAGGTGTTGACGTGCTGGCCACCGGGGCCGGAGGAACGGGAGAAGCGCCAGACGAGCTCGGCGTCGGGGACGACCACCGACCCCCGTACGCGGATGGGCTCGGGCATGCGCCCATCATCCCGCGCCCGGGCGCCGCGGTCACCCGGTTATCGGACCGGGGCGCCACCCCCGACAATGGCCAGTGTGATCGAGCTCGGCTACTCCCTCTCCAACCGCTTCCCCGACCCCCCGCAGACCGACTACCGCACCGCCACCGTGCACGCGCTGCGGTACGACCTGTTCTGCGGCGACGTCTACCTCGACGCCGAGGGGGCAGAACTGTCCACCCGCTGGGGGTGGGTACCGGTGCTCGACTTCGCCTGGGCGCTCTGCGACATCGCCGAGCACCTGGACCGCGATCCGGCCGGCAGCCGCGCCGCCCGGGTCCAGACCGCCGACCTGGACTTCACCCAGAACACCGAACTGCTGCGCTTCGCCCGCCGGTTCAACTGGGTGGAGGTCACCGCCACCTGGCTGCCCGACGAGCCGGCCGCCGTGGTCCGGCACAGCGACCTGCGCCGCGAGGCCCGCGACTTCCTCCAGGACACCCTGGCCGACCTCTTCGACATGCACCCCGATCTGGCCGAGAATCCGAACGTCTGGTCACTGCAGGGCCGGTTCCGCCGCATCTGATCAGGAAAGAATGTGCCGCGGGGCACGGAACCAACTCCGCGGCCCCCGGCGTTATCCCGGGCACAAGCAACGAAGGGACAGCAATCACCATGCCAGTGAGCCTCTCCAAGGGTGGCAACGTCTCGCTGACCAAGGAGGCCCCCGGCCTGACCGCGGTCTCCGTCGGCCTCGGCTGGGACGTCCGGACCACGACCGGTTCGGAGTTCGACCTGGACGCCAGCGCCATCGTGCTGAACGCGGACGGCAAGGTGCTGTCCAACAGCCACTTCGTCTTCTTCAACAACACCAGCACCCCGGACAGCACTGTCGTCCACACCGGTGACAACCGCACCGGCGAGGGCGCCGGCGACGACGAGGCGATCAGCGTCAACCTCGCCTCGCTGCCCGCCGAGGCCGCCCGGATCACCTTCCCGGTCTCCATCTACGACGCGGTCGCCCGCTCGCAGAACTTCGGCCAGGTCCGCAACGCCTACATCCGCGTGGTCAACGCGAACGGCGGCACCGAGATCGCCCGCTACGACCTCTCCGAGGACGCCGCCACCGAGACCGCCATGATCTTCGGCGAGCTCTACCGCAACGGCGCCGAGTGGAAGTTCCGCGCCGTCGGCCAAGGCTACGCCTCCGGCCTCGCCGGCATCGCCCAGGACTTCGGCGTCCAGATCTGACGCCGTCCCACCGGAGCGCCCGTCCCCTCACCGAGGGGGCGGGCGCTCCGTCGTCCCCGGGACCGGACGCCGAGGAGCCCCCGGCACGGGCGCCGGGGGCTCCTCACGGGCGGCCGGACCCCGGCGCCGGCGGGCGGGTGCCCGCTCAGTGCGTGCGGGAGGCCCGCAGCTCGGGGAGCTGGAGCAGCTCGGTCTCGTCGTGCGGGGTCAGGTCGACCACCTCGGGCTCGGACCGGACGCCCTCCGCAGGGGTCGGCGCCGCCGCGGCGGCCCGGTCCCGGTCCCGGTCCCGGGCGGCGTAGCCGGCGCTCGCGGCGACCGCCTCGTCCCCCACCACGTCCGCCAGGTCGGCCCGCTCGCCCAGCTCCGCCACACTGCCCACCGACGGGGCCGGCGCCGCCGGGCGCACGGTCGCGCCGCTGCGGCCGAAGAAGCTGAAGCCGGGCCCGCGGGACTGGCCGGACTGCACCGGACGCGGACGCTGCTGCTGGCGCTCGACCGGCGCGGCGGGCACGGCGGGCGTACCGCCGAGCTGCTCCACGGTCGCCGTCAGCACCGGCCGGACCGGCGGCGCGGGCACCGCGGCGGGCGCCGGGACGAGCGGCACCGCGGGCGCCACCGGGGCGGGGGCGGCGGCCACCGGCGCCGGGGCGGCCTGCACCGCCGGGGCCGTCCTGGCCCGCAGCGCCACCTCGGCACCCGCCGCGCCCTCGCGCCGGGCCCGCTCCTCGGCCTCGGCCCTGGCCCGGCGCCCGCGCTCCTCCTCGGCCTGCGCCGCCCGCCGCTCCAGCAGCCGCAGGACGGCCGCCGCGCGGACGAACGCCGCCGGGCTGGCGGGGTACTTGGGCCGGCTCGCGGCGAGCGCGCGCTGGGCCGCCTCGGCCTCCTTGAGGGCCTGCTCCGCCACCGCCACGGCCCGCTCGCGCAGCAGCCGGGCGATCTCGGTCTCGGCCTTGGCCAGCCGCGACTTCTCGGCGGTCAGCCGCCGGCCGAAGCGGGTGGCCCGCTCCTCGGCGACCTCGGCCGCGTACTCGGCCTCGGCGAGCTGCTCCTCGAAGCGCTCCTCGGCGCGCAGCCGCTGGGCGATCTGGACCTCGGCGGCGGCCCGCGCGGCGCGGTCGCGCTGGCGCAGCAGCACGGCGATGCCGAGCGCGGCGAGCACCGCGGCGACGCCCACCGAGCGGACCAGGACGGTGTCCTGACTGAAGAGCAGCGCCGCCACCGCGGCCACGATGAGCACGCCGGCGGCGGTGGGGGGAAGGACCCGCCCGAGGAACGAGGAATGACGGTGGCGTCCGCGAGACATGCCAAGAAACTAGCGTGCGAATTGGGGCCGTGTCAGCCCAGGGTCCCTTTCAGCCCTTGACACCGCACCGGGTTTGCCGCACGGCTGCGCGGCGCCGGACCTCCCGCGGGACGCCGACCCGCCGGGCCGCCGGGGAAGGGCCCCTGCTCAGCGGTGCGTGGCGGCCGGGCCGGCCGGATCGTCGTGGTTCTCGGGCAGCTTGCAGACGTGCTGGAGCCAGAGCGCCGCCGCGATCACCCCGGCCCCGGCGAGGACCGCGAAGCCGGCCGTGACGGCCTGGTCCTGGCGGGCCGGGACGTCGAGCTCGCCGAGCAGGTAGATGCCGGCGCCGGCATAGATGCCGGTGACCACGGCGGAGACCAGGGCGCTCGCCTGCCCGAGGACCACGGCCCGGGCGGCACTGAGCGGGTCGACCCGCTTGGCGTCGGGGCGGCGCTCGCGGGCGGCCTTCAGCCGGGAGCGCAGCGAGATCGCCGTGGCCAGCAGGATGACCGCCACCGCGGCCAGCACCAGGGGCGCGGCGGCGGGCACGGCGGGCACGGTGTCCAGCGAGGCCCACAGCTTGGCGGCGGCCCAGGACAGTGCGGTCGTGACGGCCGTGATGCCGATCAGCAGGCGCAGGCGAAGCAGCTTCACTCGGACGTGGTCCTTCCCGAGGTACAGAGACGGGCGCCCGCCCCGGCCGGCGGAACGGCACCAGGCCACCGTACCCGGCGGAGCCGGGCGGTCACCCGCGGGTACGGCGGACACCTACTCGTACGGCCGGGCCCCCCGTCGGAGTTCCCGGCCGTGCGGCGGAGCGGGCGGCGGCCGGCCGCCGGGCGGCTTACTCGGGCAGGCGCAGCTGGATGTCCTCGCGCCGGCGGACGCCCTGGGCACCCTCGCCGCCGAGCTCCTTCAGCAGCTGGGACACCGGGCCGAGGCCCGGCAGCTCGGCCTCCGGCTGGGCGTCCAGCCAGGGGGCGAGCACGAAGGCCCGCTCGTGCGAGCGCGGGTGCGGCAGCAGCAGCTGCGGGTCGTCGCTGGTGACGCCCTCGTAGTCGAGGATGTCGACGTCCAGGGTGCGGGGGCCCCAGCGGACGGTGCGGACCCGCCCGAAGGCGTCCTCGATCGCGTTGCCGCGCTCCAGCAGGTCCTGCGGCGGGAGCGAGGTGCGGAGCACGACCACCGCGTTGTAGTAGCTGGGCTGGTCCTCGGGGCCGCCCACGGCCTCCGTCTCGTACACGGCGGAGACGGCCTTGATCCGCAGCCCCGGGGTGTCGGCGAGCGCGTCCACGGCGCCCTGGAGGGTCTCCAGGCGGTTGCCCAGGTTGCTGCCGAGGGCGATTACGGCGCAGCGCTGGCCGTGCAGCGTCGTGTCGGCGGAGTCCACCCGGCGCTCCAGGTCGAACGTGGTCGGCGAGGCGGTCGGGTCGCTGGTGCTCATCGGTCGTCCTCTACAGCTGGAATCGGCTCTGCGGCGGGTACGGGGCGGCGTGCGGGGCTCGTCATCCGCGGCCCCGGTGGATGGTCACGGTCACGTCGTCGAACGGCACGGTGATCGGGGCGTCCGGCTTGTGCACGGTGACCTCGACCTCCTCGACCGCCTCGTGCTTGAGGCACTGGTCCGCGATGCGCTGGGCGAGCGTCTCGATGAGGTCGACGGGCTCGCCGGCGATGATCGCGGTGACCTCCTCGGCGACGATGCCGTAGTGCGCCGTACGGGTGAGGTCGTCGCCGGACGCGGCGGGGCGGGTGTCCAGGTACAGCACGAGGTCGACGACGAAGGTCTGGCCCTCGGCGCGCTCGCGCTCGAAGACTCCGTGGTGGCCCCGGGCACGCAGACCCCGCAGGGTGACGCGGTCCAGCAAACGAATCACTGCTCCCAGTCGGACGGGCCCTGCCCCGGATCCGGTGGACGGCGGGCAGGGCTGAGTCGGGCGACGCGCGCCCGCTCCCTCTCGAATCTACCCGCGAGCACTGACGACGCCCGACCGTCCTACCCGGTACGAACCGTCGCCACGCACGCCGGAATGGCGATTGACGTGAACATCGGGTGACCACTCGGGAATTCCCCGGCGAAAGCCCGGGCGGGCCTTCGACCGGGCCGCCGAATCAGTCCTCGTCCTCGTCGTCCCCGCTGGTCAGAACGGGTGAACCGTGGTGCGACCAGAGCTTCCAGCCGGCCGGAGTGCGCCGGAACAGGTTGGTCGACACGACCTTTCCGCCGACCAGCGGACCGAGTTCGCCCTCCTCCTCCGCCTCGCCGCCGGAGAGGATGTTCTCGGTGCACGTGACAAGGGCCACATCGCCCTGCACCTCGACCTCGACATCGGTCAGGAAGAACTGGATGTACTCCGTGTTCATCATGATCAGCATGTACGAGCGGGTGACCTGGGCCCGCCCCCGCAGCACCGGCCACCCGGGGTGGACGCACACCACGCCGCCCTTGTCGTCGGCGTCGGCGGCGCCCAGCCAGGCGTCCTCGACCGCCTCCAGATCACCGTTCTCCAGGGCCTCGTACAGCGCCCGGTTGGCCGCCAGGACGGCCTCCCGGTCCGCGTCCTCCGCCCGCTGACCGGCGGCCTCGCCGATCGACCTGCCGTCACCCGCCACAGACCCTCCCGTTCCTCACCGCCCTCCGCGCCCACCGACGGGCCGGAGGGGCCCTACCGGGCCGCGCGCTGCCAGGCCGCGACCACCCGGACGGCGTCCGCCGTACCGGACACGTCGTGCACCCGCACCGCCCAGGCGCCGGCCCCGGCCGACAGCACCGACACCGCTGCGGTGGCGTCGTCGCGCTCCCTGGCCGGGCGCAGCTCCCCGGTTTCCGGGTCGGCGAGCAGCGTACCCAGGAACCGCTTGCGCGATGCGGCGACCAGGACGGGACGGCCGAGCGCGGTCAGCGCGTCCAGCCGCCCGAGCAGCGCCCAGTTGTGCTCGGCGGTCTTGGCGAAGCCCAGGCCCGGGTCGAGGATCAGCTGCTCCTCCTTGACGCCGGCCGCCATCAGCGCCTCCATCCGGGCGGTGAGCTCGCCGACCACGTCGGCGACCACGTCGTCGTAGACCGCCAGCCGGTCCATGTCGGCGGACTGGCCGCGCCAGTGCATCACCACGAACGGCACCCCGGTCTCGGCGACCACCCGGGCCATCGCGGGGTCGGCGAGGCCGCCCGAGACGTCGTTGACCAGGGCGGCGCCGGCGGCGACGGCCTGCTCGGCGACCGAGGCCCGCATGGTGTCGATGGAGACGGTCACCCCGGCCCCGGCCAGTTCCCGGACCACCGGCAGGACGCGCTCCAGCTCCACCTCCTCGGTGACCCGCTGGGAGCCGGGCCGGGTGGACTCGCCGCCGACGTCCACCAGGTCCGCCCCCCGGGCCCGCAGCGCGAGCCCGTGCGCGATGGCCCGGGCCGGGTCGTGCCAGAGCCCGCCGTCCGAGAAGGAGTCGGGCGTCACGTTGACCACGCCCATCACGGCGCAGCGGTCGAGCCGCGGCAGCCCGGCGGGCAGGTTGGGGGCGGGAGGGGTGCTCATGCCTCCCATTATCGGACGGGGCCCCTGCCGGAGGTCTCCGGCAGGGGCCCCGTCCGCGCGACGGCTCAGGCCGCCTCGGTGATCTCCGGGCGGGTCTGCGGCGCCGGCATCAGCCCCTGGCGCAGGCGCCGGCGGCCCAGCCGGGGCATGCCCAGGGTGATGAAGGCCTCCGCCTGCATCGCCGCAAAACCGATCCGGGGCAGGTCGCGGCTGGTCGGGAAGACCAGGAAGCGCGGCTCCCACTGCGGCTGGAACTTGGCGTTGAACTTGTACAGCGACTCAATCTGGAACCAGCGCGAGGAGAACACCAGCAGCCCGCGCCAGGCGCGCAGCACCGGTCCGGCCCCGATCCGCTCGCCGCGGGCCAGCGCCGAGCGGAACACCGCGAAGTTCAGCGACACCCGGCGGACGCCCATCGCGGGCACGGCCTGCAGTGCGGCGACGATCAGCAGCTCGTTGAGGCCCGGGTCGGCGGAGCGGTCGCGGCGCATCAGCTCCAGCGAGATGCCGTCCGGCCCCCACGGCACGAAGTGCAGGACGGCCTTCAGGTCGTCGCCGCCCTCGCCGTCCTCCGGCGTCCGGTGGGCGGTGACGACCACGCAGTCGTCGTCGCCCGGGTCGCCGAAGCGACCGAGCGCCATCGAGAAGCCGCGCTCGGTGTCGGTGCCGCGCCAGCGGGCGGCGGCGTCGGCGATCCGGTACTTCTCCTCGACGGTCAGCTCGCCGACCCGGCGCACCTGGCAGGAGTAGCCGTTGCGCTCGATCCGCTTGACCATCTGGCGGACGTTGCGCATCGCCCGGCCGGAGAGCGAGAAGCTCGCGGTGTCGACGATCGCCTCGTCGCCCAGCTCCAGGGCGTCCAGACCGGCCTCGCGGGTCCAGATCTCGCCGCCCAGCTCGCTGCAGCCCATCACGGCCGGCACCCAGCCGTGCTCGCGGGCCTCGGCCATGAACACCTTGATCGCGCCGGGCCAGGCCTCGTAGTCGCCGACCGGGTCGCCGGAGGCGAGCATCACGCCGGAGACCACCCGGTAGGAGATCGCCGCCTTGCCGGTGGGCGAGAACAGCACGCTCTTGTCGCGGCGCAGCGCGAAGTAGCCGAGCGAGTCGCGCTGCCCGTGCCGCTCCAGCAGCTCGCGCACCCGCACCTCGTCCTCGGCGGTCAGTTCCGGCTCGGGCTTCTCCGGGCGCAGCGCCAGGTAGGCGGTGGTCAGCGCGGTGATCAGACCGAGCCCCCCGAGCAGGTACGCCACCAGGTCGGAGACCCGGTCGGAGCGGTAGTCGACCGGCCCTTCGAACCCGAACAGTCCGTACAGCACGTGCTCCAGTCGCTCGGTCAGACCGGGGTCGCCGATCTCGTACCGGGCCCGGGTGGCCACGACCAGCAGGCCGAGCAGCACGCTGACGGCGCCCAGCACGACCAGGTTGACCACGGCCCGCCAGCGGGTGCGCGGGTCGGCCTTGGCGTAGAACTCCCGCCGGTGGACGAGCATCACGGCAAGCAGCACCAGCGAGATCACGGCCGGGCCGATCTGGTGCCAGCGCAGGATGTGCAGCGCCGCGCCGATCGGCAGCAGCACGCAGACCGCCCGCCAGGCGCGCCGCTTGCGCCGGCGCAGCGCGTGGGCCAGCAGCACCAGCAGCATGCCGACCATCAGCGTCCCGGCCGCGGCGAGGCTGGTGGTGCCGCCGGGCAGCTGCCCGGCGAAGGTGTGCATCCGGGTGTGGCGCAGCTTGGGGAACACCGCGCAGGCGATGTCGACCAGGCCGATCAGCAGGCAGGCGTAGCCGACCGCGCCGGGCAGCCAGGCCCTCGGGACGGCCGCCGCCTGGGTACGAAGCGCCTGCAGACCGCGGCGGCGGGGCGGCTGCTCGGTGCTCGGCTCAACGGACACGGGAACGCTCATGGAAACTCAGCGTAGATGCTGCGGAGCGCAGTCCTGTCTCTCCGGAGGAGGAGTTGTGAGGGACCTTCATGCCTATTCCTTCATCGGGCGACGCGCACACCGGCGCCCCGGGGACGTACGTCGACCGGTGCCGGAGGTGCGCTTCGATTGAGCCGAGGGTGGGAGCCTTCCCCCGGTGCCGCGTGGCGCGACCCGGCGGCCGCGCCCCCGGTACGTACGGTGGACGCCGCATTCTAGGGCGTCGGTTCCGGCCGTCGCAGCCGCCCGCCCGACCTGCCCCGACGCCCGGACGGCCCAGTCGCGATGGCCGCGCCTGACAACCCGTCAGACGATGGAAGCCGCCCCGACAGCGTCCCACCGGAAGGCCGACGGCATGGAACTGACCAGCGACGCACTGGTGAACTCACTGCTCGCACTCGGCGCGGCAGCCCTGGTCGCCACCCTCTGGCTCTGGCCCCGGCTGGCCCGCCAGCGCGTCCTGCCGCTGCTCGGCCGGATCGGCCTGATGACCGTCACTCAGGTGTCGGTGCTGGCGGTGCTGGCGCTGTCGGTCAACAACTCCTTCGGCTTCTACACCTCCTGGGACGACCTGCTGAACCCCGGCGGCGCCAAGCTCGCGCTCGCCGCGGCCGGCCAGAAGAACGCGCCGCCCTCCTCCGACGCGCTGGTCCAGCCGACCGACGAGGGCGGCCTGGAGGACATCACGGACCTGCCCCAAGGGGCACCCGAGGAGGTCGGGAAGATCGAGTCGGTCCGGGTGAACGGCAAGGAGACTGGCCTCTCCGACCAGATGTTCGTGTACCTGCCGCCCGAGTACTTCAACCCCAAGCTCGCCCTGGTCCGCTTCCCGGTGCTGCTCACCCTCTCCGGCTACCCCGGCACCGCGCTCCACCTGCTGAAGGAGCTGCCGGTCGTGCAGACCGCCTGGGAGCTGCAGCGGACCGGCAAGATGCCGCCGACCATCGTGGTGATGGCCCGCCCGACGGTCGCCCCGCCGCGCAACACCGAGTGCGTGGACGTGCCCGGCGGGCCGCGCACCGAGAGCTGGTTCGCCAGGGACCTGCCGGAGGCGCTGCGCTCGGCCTACCGGGTCAGCCGCTCGGCCTCCTCCTGGGGGGTGCTCGGCTACTCGACCGGTGGCAGCTGCGCGCTGCGGCTGGCGATGCGCAATCCGGAGGTGTTCGGCGCGGTGACCGGCATGCACGCCGACTTCAAGGTCGTCGAGGACCAGTTCACCGGCGGACCGCTGCTCGGTGACCAGGAGCGGACCAACCAGCACGACCTCGGCTGGCGGCTGCAGAACCTCCCGGCGCCGGCCCTCGCGGTGCTGGCGGTCTCCACCCGCAAGGAGGCCGACTACCCGGAGACCGTGAAGTTCGTCGAGACGGCCCAGCAGGTGGCCGCCGCCAACCCGCCGTTCACCGTGGAATCGCTCTACCTGGACGACGGCGGCCACAACTTCGACAGCTGGAAGCGCGAGCTGCCGGCCGCACTGGAGTGGATGGGCGAGCGCCTCGCCTGAACGGCGTGCCGGGCCGGGTGATCGCGCAGCCGGGTGATTACCCGCGGGTTCGGCGCGGCGGTCGCGGCGCGCCGGGAACGTATCGCGACCGCGGCCGGACCTCCGGCCGCCCGGATCCGTGCAGGAGGCCCCCGATGCTCAGCACCCGATCGCTGTTCGACGAGATCTACCGCAACGACGAGGCCTACCGGCTGTTCTGCAGCATCGCGGCCGACGGCGAGGACCAGGGCGGGTGGGAGAACGAGCGGATCACCGCCCTCACCCGGGATCCGGTGCTCGCCCCCAAGATCGCCCGGCACGGCGCGGACGAGCGCAAGCACGGCCGGATCTTCACCCAGCTGCTGCACAAGCGCGGCCTGGACAAGGTGGACGTCCCCGCCGACACCGACTACTGCATGCTGCTGGAGCGCCAGGGCGTCGGCCTCTCGCACGAGCGGCTGCGGACCGACCTCCCGCTGGCCGAGCGCGAGATCATCACCTACCTGGCGCACAGCCGGGTGACCGAGCAGCGCGCGGCCGAGCAGATGCGCCAGCTGGTCAAGGCGTACGCCGACAACCCGGAGCTGTCCCGGGCGATGCGGATGATCTCGGCGGACGAGGACAACCACCTCGCGTACTGCCACGAGGAGCTGCTGCGGCTGGCGGCGCTCGGCCACGGGCCGTACATCCGGCACGCGCTGGAGACCTGCGCACGCGGTGAGATCCGCACCCACCGGGACGTCGGCCTGGCCGTCACCGCGCGGATGGCGCGGATCCTGAAGTGGCCGCGCTGGCAGCTCGCGCTGGTGAGGCTGGGCGTGCACGCGCTGTACCTCTACGACGCCGCGTACGGCTGGCGGCGGATGGTCACGCTGCGGATGCCCGCGCGCCGCGACGCGATGGGCACCCCGCCGCGCGCGGAGCACGGCGCGCACGCCTGAGCGCGGTGCGCGCCGCCGGACCTCCGCCCCCGGGCGTCAGCGCCCGATGATCAGGCTCATCGCCTCGGCGCGGGTCGCGGGGTCGCGCAGCTGGCCGCGCACGCAGGAGGTGATGGTCTTGGCGCCGGGCTTGCGGATGCCGCGCATGGACATGCACATGTGCTCGCACTCGACCACGACGATCGCCCCGCGGGGTTCGAGGATCCGCATCAGGGCGTCGGCGACCTGGCTGGTCAGCCGCTCCTGGACCTGCGGGCGGCGGGCGTAGACGTCGACCAGCCGGGCCAGCTTGGAGAGCCCGGTGATCTTGCCGCTGGTGGACGGGATGTACCCGACGTGCGCGACGCCGCGGAAGGGCACCAGGTGGTGCTCGCAGACGGACGTCAGCTCGATGTCCTTGACCAGCACCATCTCGTCGTGGCCGAGGTCGAAGGTGGTGGTCAGGACGTCCTCGGGCTCCTGCCAGAGGCCCGCGAATATCTCCTTGTAGGCGCGGGCCACCCGGGCCGGGGTCTCCAGCAGCCCCTCGCGGTCCGGGTCCTCGCCGACCGCGAGCAGCAACTCGCGGATGGCGTTCTCGGCCCGCTTCTGGTCGAAGGTGCCGACGGCGGGCGGACCGTCGAGCATCACCGGGTCGATCATGCGGGCCTCGCTAACTAGTGGACGAACTCGGGCTGAACAGCACGGATGCCGCGCCTCCAGAGTACAAACCCTGGAGTCGCGGCATCCATTCCGTCTCGCGGTGACCGGCCGGAGCCGGTCGCTCAGCCCTCGGCCGGCGGGTCGGCCGGCAGCGGCGGGAGCTTGACCGGGGCGACCTCGGCGGCAGCGGCGCCGTTGGTCAGCGCCAGCTCCTTCGGGGACTGCACCGGCGGCCGGGTCGACGGGGTCCGGCGGGCCGAACCCGTCCACGCCGGACGGTGCGGGCGCTTGACGATCGGGGCGAAGATCTCGGCGATCTGCTCCTTGTTGAGGGTCTCCTTCTCCAGGAGCTCCAGGACCAGGTTGTCGAGCACGTCGCGGTTCTCGACCAGGATCTCCCAGGCCTCGTTGTGCGCGCTCTCGATGAGCTTCTTGACCTCTTCGTCCACCAGCCCGGCGACCTCTTCCGAGTAGTCGCGCTGGTGACCCATCTCGCGGCCCAGGAAGGGCTCCGAGTTGTCCGAGCCGAACTTGATCGCGCCGAGGCGCTCGGTCATGCCGTACTGGGTGACCATGGCCCGGGCCGTCGCGGTGGCCTTCTCGATGTCGTTCGAGGCACCGGTGGTCGGGTCGTGGAAGACCAGCTCCTCCGCCGCGCGCCCGCCCAGCATGTACGCCAGCTGGTCGAGCATCTCGTTGCGGGTGGTGGAGTACTTGTCCTCGTCCGGCAGCACCATCGTGTAGCCGAGGGCGCGGCCCCGGGACAGGATGGTGATCTTGTGCACCGGGTCGGAGTACTGGCAGGCCGCCGCGACCAGGGCGTGACCGCCCTCGTGGTACGCGGTGATCTTCTTCTCCTTGTCGGACATGATCCGCGTGCGCTTCTGCGGACCCGCCACGACGCGGTCGATCGCCTCGTCCAGGATGAGGTTGTCGATCAGCTTCTTGTCCGAGCGGGCGGTCAGCAGGGCCGCCTCGTTGAGGACGTTCGAGAGGTCCGCACCGGTGAAGCCGGGGGTGCGCTTGGCGACGGCCGACAGGTCGACGTCGGGCGCGATCGGCTTGCCCTTCTGGTGCACCTTGAGGATGTCCAGCCGGCCCTGGAGGTCGGGGCGCTCGACCGCGATCTGCCGGTCGAAGCGGCCCGGGCGCAGCAGCGCCGGGTCGAGGATGTCCGGGCGGTTGGTGGCGGCGATCAGGATGACGCCGCCCTTGACGTCGAAGCCGTCCATCTCGACCAGCAGCTGGTTGAGGGTCTGCTCGCGCTCGTCGTGGCCGCCGCCGAGGCCCGCACCGCGGTGCCGGCCGACGGCGTCGATCTCGTCGACGAAGACGATCGCCGGGGCGTTCGCCTTGGCCTGCTCGAAGAGGTCGCGGACGCGGGAGGCGCCGACACCGACGAACATCTCGACGAAGTCCGAGCCGGAGATCGAGTAGAACGGCACCCCGGCCTCGCCGGCGACGGCACGCGCCAGCAGGGTCTTGCCGGTACCGGGCGGGCCGTACAGCAGCACGCCCTTGGGGATCTTCGCGCCGACGGCCTGGAACTTGGCCGGCTCCTGCAGGAACTCCTTGATCTCGTGGAGCTCCTCGACCGCCTCGTCCGCACCCGCGACGTCCGCGAAGGTGGTCTTCGGGGTGTCCTTGGTCAGCAGCTTGGCCTTGGACTTGCCGAACTGCATGACCCGCGAGCCGCCGCCCTGCATCTGGTTCATCAGGAACAGGAAGACCAGCACGATGATCACGATCGGCAGCATCGACAGCAGCAGGCTGACGAAGGTGCTCTGCTTCTCCGGGCTGATGGTGTAGCCCTGGGCGAGCGTGTTCTGGTCGTTGTCGCTGATCTGGCCCTGCAGCTTGTTCGCGATCTCGACGCCCTGGTCGCCGATGTACGAGGCCTGGAACTTGGTGCCGGACGGGGTCTTGCCCGTACCGGCGTTGGACAGGCTCGCGCCGTCCTTGAGCTGGATCTTGACGGTGTTCGAGTCACCGGTGGTGATCTGCGCCGATTTGACCTGCTTGGCATCGATCGCCGCAACGACCTGCCCGGTGTCCACCGTCTTGTAGCCGTTCGAGTCGGAAACGACCTGCATCAGCACGATGACGGCGAGGACGGCCAGCACGATCCACATGATCGGCGCACGGAAGTATCGCTTGACGTCCATCCATGCGGGGCGTTGCCGCCCCGTCCCTCCTGCCACTCAACGGCGCCGCGAGGCCGTGGGGCCGCCGGCGCATCCGGTCTGTGCTCATGTGAAGAGCGGTTTATTGGACCGTACCGCAGTCCGACCGCCTCTTGGCGGGAGCACAGCGACACGACGTATTTTCTTGTCCCCCGATCCAACGGGCGGGAACAACGTACTGTTCCCGCCCGTCGCCCGAACGGGGCCGGGTACCGCTCAGCCGCCGTAGACGTGCGGCGCGAGCGTCCCGATGAAGGGGAGGTTGCGCAGCTTCTCGGCGTAGTCCAGGCCGTAGCCGACCACGAACTCGTTCGGGATGTCGAACCCGACGTACTTGACGTCGATCTCGACCTTGGCCGCGTCGGGCTTGCGCAGCAGGGTGCAGACCTCCAGCGAGGCCGGGCCGCGCGAGCCCAGGTTCCCCAGCAGCCAGGACAGCGTCAGCCCGGAGTCGATGATGTCCTCGACGATCAGGACGTCCCGGCCGGCGATGTCGGTGTCGAGGTCCTTGAGGATGCGCACCACGCCCGAGGACTTGGTGCCCATGCCGTACGACGAGACCGCCATCCAGTCCATGGTGACCTGCGAGTGCAGGGCCCGGGCCAGGTCGGCCATGACCATCACGGCCCCCTTGAGGACGCCGACGATCAGCAGGTCCTTGCCTGCGTAGTCCCGGTCGATGCGCTCGGCCAGCTCAAGGAGCTTGGCGTCGATCTCGTCCTTGCTGATGAGCACCTTCGCGAGGTCAGCGCCCATGTCGTTCTGGTCCACCGGGGATACGTCCTCAAACGTTCGGGGTCGGTATGGCCGACGGCCCTGCGCCCCGGGCATGCCTGCCCTTCAGTCGCCCTGCCGCCGAAAGACCAGCGTGCCACACCGGCGGGTGGCTTCGACGCCCCCGGGTAGGTGCAACGGCCCCTGGCCGCGCCAACCGGTGACCAGCAGGTCGATCGTCTCCAGGTGCCGGGCGAAGAGGTCGCCGGCCGGACAGCCCGCCCGCAGCGCGGCCCGGCGCAGCACCCGGCGGCGCACCGCGGCGGGCAGTTCGGCGAGTTTCGCCGCGTCCAGGGCGCCTTCGCCCGACCGGAGGTCGCGCTCGGCGAGGGCGGCCCACTGGTCGAGGGCGTCGGCGTCGTCGCGGAACAGCCGGGCGGTCCGGGCCAGCGCCTCGACCACGCCGCCGCCCAGGTGCTTCTCCAGCACCGGCAGCACCTCGTGGCGCACCCGGGAGCGGGTGTAGGCGGGGTCGCAGTTGTGCGGGTCGTCCCAGACCGGGATCGCCTGGGCGGAGCAGGCCTGCCGGGTGGCGGCGCGGTCGAGCTCCAGCAGCGGGCGCCGGTAGCGGCCCTTCTGGGCGGGCATCCCGGCCAGCGAGCGGGCGCCGGAGCCGCGGGCGAGGCCGAGCAGCACCGTCTCGGCCTGGTCGTCGCGGGTGTGGCCGAGCAGGACGGCGATCGCGCCGTGGCGCTCGGCCGCCTCGTCCAGCGCGGCGTAGCGGGCGTCCCGGGCGGCGGCCTCGGGGCCGCCGTCGCGGCCGACCTGGACGGCGACCGCCTCGACCGGGTCCAGGCCCAGCTCGCGCAGCCGCCCGGCGACCTGCTCGGCGCGCTCGGCGGAGCCCGGCTGCAGACCGTGGTCGACGGTGACGGCACCGACCCGCAGCCCGATCTTCGGGGCCTCGAAGGCCGCGGCGATGGCCAGCGCCATGGAGTCCGCGCCGCCGCTGACCGCGACCAGGACCAGCGGGGAGCCCGGTCCGGCGGGGGTGCGGGGCAGCCCGGACGGGTGCCGGTGGGCGTTGCCGATCAGGGTGGTGCCGACGGCCGCGCCGACCAGCGGGGCGCCGCTGGTGCGCTCGCGGGGCTCGCGCACGGGCGCGGTGAAGGTGGTCCCGGCCTCGGCGGCGAGGTCGGTGAGCGTGCGGCGTACGGCCAGGCGTATCGCGGCGACGGCGGGGTGTGGGCCCACGGCGGAGGTCTCCTTGGCGGAGGGGGACAGGACGGCGGGGCGCGGCGGGGACCGCGCCGGAAGGGAGCACCCGGTAACCGGGCGCTCACAGATGGTGGCAGAAAGCCGCGCGCCGCTACGCCACCCGCGCCACCGGTACGACCACCGTCCCACGTACGGGTGAATGCCGAAACGGTTCTTCACCCGCCATCTGCGCGAATGGACCACTCGTACGAACGGGTTTGACCGCTGCCGACCGCCGTGGGCACGGCGGCGGTGCAGGACCGCTCAGCGGGCGACGCGCGCGACCCAGGCGGCCGGGTCGTGGATCTCCTCCTTGGTCGGCAGGGTGTTGGGCGAGGTCCAGACCCGGTTGAAGCCCTCCATGCCGACCTGCTCGACCACGCCGCGCACGAAGACCGCGCCGTCCTGGTACTGGCGCAGCTTGGCGTCCATGCCCAGCAGCCGGCGCAGCACCAGGTCCAGCCGGTTGGCCCCGCGGTCGCGGCGCTGCTGGAACTTCTCCCGGATCTCCGACACGGAGGGCACCACGGCCGGTCCGACGCCGTCCATCACCACGTCCGCGTGGCCCTCCAGCAGCGACATCACGGCGGTCAGCCGGCCGAGGATCTCGCGCTGGGCGGGCGACTGGACGACCTCCATCAGCGTGCCGGGGGCCGAGCCGTCGCCGCGCCCGCCGAGGCCGGGCAGGCCGCCGCCGATCGAGCCGGCCGCGTCGCGCAGCCGCTCCAGCAGGGCGCCCGGGTCGACGTCCGTCTCGCCGAGGAAGGACTGCACCTCGGACTGGATGTGGTCGCGCAGCCACGGCACCGCGGTGAACTGGGTGCGGTGGGTCTCCTCGTGCAGGCAGACCCAGAGCCGGAAGTCGGCCGGGTTCACGTCGAGTTCGCGCTCGACGTGGACGATGTTCGGCGCCACCAGCAGCAGCCGCCCCGGGCCGGGGGTGTCCGGGCCCAGCCGCGGCTTGTCGAACAGCGCCGCCGGGCTGTCGGGCGCGGTGACCGCGGGCTCCGCCGGGGCGAAGGTCTCGTACTGGCCGAGCACCTTGGTGGACAGGAAGGCGAGCAGGGCGCCGACCTCGATGCCGGTGGCCTTCTCGCCGACGGTGCCGAAGACCCCGGCCGCGCCACCGCCCGAACGGCGCGCCTGGAGCTTCTCCACCAGCGGCTGGACGATCGTCCGGAAGCCCGCGACGTTGGCCCGCACCCAGCCGGGGCGGTCCACCACGAGGACCGGCGTCGCGACGGCCTCGGCGAGGCTGCTGGAGCGCATGCCGGTGAACTCCCGGACGTGCTCCTCCGCCTCCAGCGCATGCCGGCGCAGCTCGGCCACCACCGCGGCCGCCTCGGTGCGGCTCACCTCAGGACCCGGCCGCACCAGCCTGGTCGCGGTTGCGACCGCGAGGTTCCAGTCGACCATCTCAGCACCGCTGCTCGCGCTCGTCATGCCCTCACCGTACGTGCTCTCGCGCACCGGGGGGAGCCACGGGCGCGGTCGTCCTGCTCGGTGGACGCCCGGGCGCCCGGGAACGTTCCCGGGCGCCGGATCCCGGGCCCTCAGCGGCAGCCGCAGGCCGCCAGGCGGGCCACGATGCGGTCCATCGCGGCCCGCGCGGTGTCGGCGGGGGCGGTGGTCCTGGTCATCACCGCGAAGGCAAGCAGCCGGCCCTCGGCGTCCACCACCGTGCCGGCCAGGGTGTTGACCCCGCTGAGGCTGCCGGTCTTGGCGCGGACCAGGCCGGCCGCGTCGGCGGAGCCCGAGCCGGCTCCGAAGCGCTTGCCCAGGGTGCCGGTGAACCCGGCGATCGGCAGTCCGGTGAGGGCCGGGCGCAGGGCGGGCTGCTGCTCGGAGGCGGCCAGCGCGAGCAGCTTGACCAGGACGGCCGGCGGGATGGCGTTGCCGGTGTGCAGCCCGCTGCCGTCGTTGAGCTGAACGCCGGTCATCGGCACGCCGAGCCGGGCGAGCTCCTGGGTGACCGCGGTGGCGGCCCCCTCGAAGCCGGCCGGCTGGTGGGCGGCCAGGGCGACCTGGCGGGCGATCGCCTCGGAGAGGGTGTTGTCGGAGGTGGTGAGCAGCCGCTCGACCAGCCGGGAGACGGTCGGGGAGTCGACCCGGCCGAGCACCGGGGCGTCGGCGGCGGCCGGGGCGGCGGCCTGCTTGGCGCTCCCCTCGACGGCGACGCCGTGCGCCTTCAGCAGTCCGGCGAACGCCTGGGCGGCGTGCTGGGCCGGGTCGGGCACCCGCGCCGGCGCCTCGTGCCGGCTCTTCGGGTCGACCTTGCCCTCGTCCACCATCAGCGGGGTGACCAGCGCGATGTTCTCGCCGTCGTGGTTCTTGTGCTGCTGGGGGCCGGTGTAGAGCGAGACGTCGTAGTCGAGCCGGACGGAGGATGTGCCGGCCGACTTGAGGGCGGCGGCGGTCTGCCGGGCCAGGTCGTCGAGCGAGGCGGGGGCGGTGTCGGCGTCGGCGGGCAGGCCGCCGATCTGCACCTGGTCGGCGGGCAGCGCGGTGAGCGTCGGGTCGCCGCCACCCACGAGGGTGATCGTGCCCGGGGTGGCGCCCTTGACGACCCGGGTGCCGATCCGGGTCTCCGCCGGGATCAGCGACAGGGCGGCGACCGCGGTCGCCAGCTTGGTGGTGGAGGCCGGGGTGGCCGGGGTGTTCTCGCCGGAGCCGTAGAGGAGCCGCCCGGTGGCGGCGTCCGCGACGGCGAAGGTGACGGTGCCCAGGGCGGCGCGGTCCGCCAGCGCGGTGGCGAGCGCCTGCCGCAGCCCCTGGGCGGTGGGCAGGCCGTCGGCCGGGCCGTTCTCCGCGGCGGCCAGCACCGCCCCGGGGGCGGGGGCCGGGCGGGCACCGGACGGCGCAGGAGCACCGGACGCGCCCGCGGTGCCGGACGGCGCCGGGGAGCCGGCGCCGGTGGACGGCCGGGGCGTGCCGGAGTCGCCGGCGCGCTTGTCGCGGCCGTTCCCGTTCTCGGCGCCGTTGGCCTTGCCGTTGCCGTTCCCGTTGCCGCGGTTGCCCTCGCGGTCGTCCTCGCCCTGCCCGGCGGTGTGCCCGCCCGGCGGCGGGGAGGGCTGCGCGTACGCACCACCCGAGGTCAGGACCGTACCGGCGACCAGCACCGCCGCACCGAACAGCCCTGCGGCCGTCCCTCTTCGGCGGCGACCCGCCCCCACCACTGCTCGCACCGACCGGCCCCTTTCCCGAGCACCCGCTCCCGTAGGAGACACTTGGATTCTGTCAGTCCCTACCTTGGAGGAACCGTTGGAGTTCGACGTCCTTATCGAAATCCCGAAGGGCTCTCGTAACAAGTACGAGGTCGACCACGAGACCGGCCGTCTGCGCCTGGACCGGATGCTCTTCACCTCGACCCGCTACCCGGCCGACTACGGCTACGTCGAGGGCACGCTCGGCGAGGACGGCGACCCGCTCGACGCGCTGGTCATCCTGGACGAGCCGACCTTCCCCGGCTGCCTCATCAAGTGCCGCGCCATCGGCATGTTCCACATGACCGACGAGGCCGGCGGCGACGACAAGCTGCTCTGCGTCCCGGCGACCGACCCGCGCTGGGAGCACCTGCGGGACATCCACCACGTGTCGGAGTTCGACCGCCTGGAGATCCAGCACTTCTTCGAGGTCTACAAGGACCTGGAGCCCGGCAAGTCCGTCGAGGGTGCCAACTGGGTCGGCCGCGCCGAGGCCGAGGCCGAGGTGACCGCCTCGATCAAGCGCCTGGCGGAGTCCGGCGGCCACTGAGCCGTCGAGCACCGATCCGGTTCACCCGAGGCGTTCGGGGCGGGCCGCGACAGTCGGAGGCCGGGGTGTGCGGAGTGATCCGCGCGCCCCGGCCTCTGCCGTTCCCGGGGCGGCGCGGCGTCCGTCGGCGGGGTTGCCGGAGGCCCGGACGGGGCAGCCCTGTTGCGATGTGATTTACCGACAAGTTGTCGGCATAACGTTGACTTAGGTAAGGCTAACCATAACAATCGGGGGCGACCCCGATCCCTGGAGGCCCGCATGCCCAGCCCCGAGCAGCCCGTCCCGTTCTCCACCGTGCTCCGCACCGCCAGCAGCGAGGAGCACGAGGCGGCCGAGCAGTCCTCGTTCATGAGCCACCTGCTCGGCGGGCGGCTCGGCATCGACGCCTACGCCGACCTCACCGGCCAGCTCTGGTACGTCTACCGGGCCCTGGAGGGCTGCGCCGAGGAGCTCGCCGGGCACCCGCTGGCCGGACCCTTCATCGACCCCGCACTGCTGCGCACCGAGGCCATCGAGCGCGACCTGGAGCACCTGCGCGGACCCGGCTGGCGCGAGGGCCTGGCGCCCCTCCCGGCCACCGCGGCGTACGTGGCGCGGGTCGAGGAGCTGGCCGAAACGTGGCCGGGCGGGTACATCGCCCACCACTACACCCGCTACCTGGGCGACCTGTCGGGCGGTCAGATCATCCGCGGCATCGCGGAGAAGACCTGGGGCTTCGCCCGCAAGGGCGACGGGGTGCGGTTCTACGTCTTCGAGGGGATCGACAACCCGGCCGCCTTCAAGCGCGAGTACCGGGCCCGGCTGGACGCCGCCGGGCTCGCCCTGGACGAGGTCGAGCGGCGCCGGGTGGTCGAGGAGTGCAAGCGGGCCTTCGTGCTGAACGGCGCGATCTTCCGCGACCTGGACACCCGTTACCCGCTGAGCGCGTAGGGGTTCGCGGCGGACGCGTTCCGCCACCCCCGCGGGGCCCCGGTGCGCGGGGCACCCGGGGCCCCCGCCGCGTATGCGCACGGGCCGTCCGGACAGCACCGCGCCCGCGCCGCACGGTGGGTGCGGTGC